>NZ_JAVJSC010000002.1:300000-469150 GCF_040219635.1 Pyruvatibacter sp. | reverse complement strand
TGTGACGGGTGTTGTGTCGCTTCCCGAAGGCACGGAAATGGTTATGCCGGGCGACAACTGCGAGATGCTTGTTGAGCTGATCGTGCCGATCGCGATGGAAGAGAAGCTGCGCTTCGCCATCCGTGAAGGCGGCCGCACCGTGGGCGCGGGCGTCGTGGCAAATATTATCGAGTAACAAGATTTTTGGCGGGCGCGCCTGTTTGACCGGCGCGCCCGTGGTTCTTTTCCAATAGTCCCTAAGATGAGGGGCGACACGTAAACGGGAAACAGGTTCCATGCAGAACCAGAATATTCGCATTCGTTTGAAGGCATTCGATCATCGCATCCTCGATGCATCGACGCTGGAAATCGTCAATACGGCGAAGCGGACGGGTGCACAGGTGCGTGGGCCGATCCCGCTGCCAAACCGGATCGAGAAGTTCACAGTGCTTCGCGGTCCACACGTTGACAAGAAGAGCCGTGAACAGTTCGAGATCCGGACGCATAAGCGTCTTCTCGATATTGTTGACCCGACACCACAGACCGTGGACGCGCTTATGAAGCTCGACCTCGCCGCCGGTGTTGACGTCGAAATCAAGCTCTAGGGTTTATCAGTAGTAAGGAGTGCGAAAGATGCGCGCAGGCGTGATCGCACAAAAAGTTGGTATGACGCGGGTATTCACGGATGACGGGAAGCATATTCCCGTGACCGTGCTGAAGCTCGACGGCTGCCATGTGGTTGGACACCGCACAGACGAGAAGAATGGCTATACGGCTATTCAGCTTGGTGCAGGCTCGGTCAAGGTCAAGAATGTTACGCGCGCACAGCGTGGTCACTTTGCCAAGACATCGGTGGAACCCCGCCGTCGTCTGGTTGAGTTCCGCGTCACGCCCGACAACATGATTGATGTGGGTGCAGAACTTCAGGCAGACCACTTTGTGGCCGGTCAGTATGTGGACGCCTCCGGCGTTTCCATCGGCAAGGGCTTTGCGGGCGCCATGAAGCGGCACAACTTCGGGGGCCTTCGCGCTACCCACGGTGTGTCGGTCTCTCACCGCTCACACGGCTCAACCGGCCAGTGCCAGGACCCAGGCAAGGTGTTCAAGGGCAAGAAGATGGCCGGTCACATGGGGCAGACCCGCGTGACCACCCAGAACCTTGAGATTGTGTCTACGGATGTGGAGCGCGGCCTCATTCTGGTGAAGGGTGCTATCTCCGGCTCCAAGGGCGGATGGGTTGAACTGCGCGACGCTGTGAAGAAGCGGCTCCCCGATGGTGTGCCGATGCCTGGTGCGTTCCGCATTGCGGGTGCGCCTGCGAATGATCCTGCTCCTGCCGAAGAAGCAGCCGAAGCACCTGCGGAAGATGCGGCTGTCGAAGCTGCGGGCGACGCGGACAAGAAGGACGAGGCATAGTCATGAAGCTCGACGTCCAGACCCTCGACGCCAAGAAGGCGGGCAGCGTTGACCTGTCAGATTTCGTGTTTGCGCTCAAGCCGCGCACCGACATTCTGCATCGTATGGTCAACTACCAGCTTGCCAAGCGGCGCGCGGGTACACACAAGACCAAAGGCCGGTCTGAAATCGCCGGCACGACGAAGAAAATGTACAAGCAAAAAGGCACCGGCGGTGCGCGGCACGGGAACAAGAAGGTTCCGCAGTTCCGTGGCGGCGGCAAGGCCTTTGGACCGGTTGTGCGCGATCATTCACATGGTCTGACCAAGAAAGTGCGCGCGCTTGCACTGCGTCATGCGCTTTCAACCAAGGCGCAGGCCGGTTCGATCATTGTTCTGGACGAGGCAAAGCTCCCTGAGCCCCGCACCAAGGCGGTGAAGGATGCATTTGCGAAACTCGGCATCACCAGCACGCTGATTGTTGACGGTTCGCAGCTTGACGAGAACTTCGCTCTGGCTGCCCGTAACATTCCGCACACGGATGTTCTGCCTATTGAAGGCATCAACGTGTATGACGTGCTGCGCCGCGACACCCTGGTGCTGACCAAGGCAGCGCTTGAAGCATTGGAGGCGCGGTTCGCATCATGAAAAGCGAAGATCTTTATCAGGTGCTTGAAGCGCCGGTAATCACTGAAAAGTCCACCCTTGCGGGTGAGAACAATCAGGTGGTGTTCCGGGTACCGCTCGAAGCAACCAAGCCGCAGGTGAAGGAAGCCGTCGAGACCTTGTTTAAGGTCAAGGTCGCGGCAGTCAACACGCTGCGGATCAAGGGCAAGCAGAAGCGGTTTCGCGGCACGCTTGGCAAACGGTCTGACATTAAAAAGGCAATCGTCACGCTTGCCGATGGTCACTCCATTGATGTGACGACGGGTCTTTAAGGGACGACGCAGGAACATGGCACTTAAAAAGTACAATCCGGTGACACCCAGCCAGCGCCAGCTGGTGACGGTTGATCGCGCCGGTCTTTGGAAAGGCAAGCCGGTCAAGACATTGACCGAGGGCCTCACGAAGTCCGGTGGCCGCAACAATCATGGGCGCACTACCGCGTATCGGACGGGTGGCGGACACAAGCGGACCTATCGCGTCATTGATTTCAAGCGTCGCAAGTTTGACGTTGAGGCGACGGTTGAACGCATTGAATATGACCCCAACCGCACGGCTTTCATTGCGCTCATCAAGTATGCGGACGGGGAGCTGTCTTACATCCTGGCGCCGCAGCGTCTTGCTGAAGGCGACAAGGTGATTGCGGGCAGTCGCGTTGACGTGAAGCCTGGCAATGCAATGCCGCTTTCCGCAATGCCGATTGGCACAATCATCCACAATGTGGAAATGAAGGAAGGCAAGGGCGGCCAGATTGCGCGCTCCGCCGGTACGTTCGTTCAGCTTGTGGGTCGCGATCAGGGCTATGCCATTTTGCGGCTTGGTTCAGGCGAGCAGCGTCTTGTGCGCGGCGAGTGCATGGCAACGGTTGGTGCTGTGTCAAACCCCGACCAGTCCAACATCAAGTTGGGCAAGGCGGGGCGTGCGCGGTGGCTTGGTCGCCGCCCGACGGTGCGCGGCGTGGCCATGAACCCGATCGATCACCCGCATGGTGGTGGTGAAGGCCGTACGTCGGGTGGACGTCATCCGGTAACACCGTGGGGTAAACCCACCAAGGGCCGCCGGACGCGTTCCAACAAGTCCACAGACAAATACATTGTGCGCAGCCGTCACCAGCGCAAGAAGAAGCGGTAGGCCAGAAATATGACACGTTCCGTATGGAAAGGGCCGTTTGTTGACGGCTATCTGCTCAAGAAGGCTGACGCTGTGCGTGCGTCGGGTCGTAACGAGATCATCAAGATCTGGTCACGCCGCTCGACCATTCTGCCGCAGTTCGTTGGTCTCAACTTCGGTGTCTATAACGGCAACAAGCATGTGCCGGTGCAGGTTTCCGAAGACATGGTGGGCCACAAGTTTGGTGAGTTCGCCCCCACGCGCACCTATTACGGCCACACGGCCGACAAGAAGGCGAAGAGGAAGTAACGATGGGTAAGCCATCTAAACCACGTAAGCTGGCGGAAAACGAGGCGCGTGCGGTAGGCCGTATGCTGCGCACGAGCCCGCGCAAGCTGAACCTGCTGGCGCAGTCGATCCGCGGTCATAAGGTGGAGCGCGCGCTTGCTGACCTCACCTTTTCGCCAAAGCGCATTTCAAAGTCGGTGAAAGCCGTTCTGGAAAGTGCGATTGCGAATGCCGAGAACAATCATGACCTCGATGTTGATGAGTTGTTTGTTGCGGAAGCCTATGTGGGCAAGAACCTGATCATGAAGCGTTGGAAGCCGCGTGCGCGTGGTCGTGTGGGCCGGATTGAAAAGCCGTTCAGCCAGATCACTATTGTTTTGCGTGAAAAATCCGCAAGTGCCGCCTCAGGAGAAGCTGCGTAATGGGACATAAGGTCAATCCAATCGGGCTTCGTCTCGGCGTAAACCGCACGTGGGATTCACGCTGGTATGCACGCCGCGGCGAGTACGGCCAGTTGCTGCACGAAGATGTTCGTATCCGTGAGTTCCTGATGAAGGAACTCAAGCAAGCCGGCGTCTCCAAGGTGGTGATCGAGCGCCCGCACAAGAAGTGCCGCGTGACCATTCACTCGGCGCGTCCCGGTGTGGTTATCGGCAAGAAGGGCGCTGACATTGAAACCCTGCGTCGCAAGATCCAGGCAATGACGGCAAGCGATGTGCACCTCAACATCGTTGAAGTGCGCAAGCCTGAAATCGATGCACAGCTTGTGGCTGACTCAATCGCACAGCAGCTTGAGCGCCGCGTGGCGTTCCGCCGGGCGATGAAGCGCTCCGTGCAGTCTGCCATGCGCATGGGCGCTGAGGGTATTCGTATTACCTGCGGCGGGCGTCTGGGTGGTGCTGAAATTGCCCGTGTTGAATGGTACCGCGAGGGGCGGGTGCCGCTTCACACGCTGCGCGCTGACATTGACTACGCAACCTCGACGGCGTTCACGGCTTATGGCGCGTGCGGCATCAAGGTTTGGATTTTCAAGGGCGAGATTCTTGAGCATGACCCGATGGCGCATGAGCGCCGGGCTTTGTCAGCTCAGGAAGGTGGACGTCCTGGTGGCGGTGATCGCCGTCCGCGTCGGGATTAGTTCCAGCGCCGCGTTGTATGAGAGTTTGAGGACTTAAGAGAGATGCTGCAGCCAAAGCGCACAAAATTCCGTAAGGCCCACAAGGGCCGCATCCATGGCGTTGCCAAGGGTGGGACGGATCTGAACTTCGGGTCGCACGGGCTTAAGGCCCAGGAGCCGATGCGTGTAACCGCGCGCCAGATTGAAGCGGCGCGTCGTGCCATTACCCGTCACATGAAGCGTGCCGGTCGTGTGTGGATCCGCATCTTCCCAGATGTGCCGGTCTCCAAGAAGCCGACCGAAGTGCGGATGGGTAAGGGTAAGGGTACGCCGGAATATTGGGTGGCCCGCGTCAAGCCAGGCCGGGTGATGTTTGAGATTGACGGTGTGCCGCATGACGTGGCGAAGGAAGCCCTGGAGCTGGGCGCTGCCAAGTTGCCGCTGAAGGTTCGTATGATTACCCGTGTGGGTGAGCACGCTTAAAGCGTTCACCCGTTAAGCGCGGTACAAAGGATTAAAGACGATGAAGATCGCAGATGTGCGTGACATGACGCCGGACCAGATGGAAGACGAAGTGGTGAAGCTCCGCAAGGAAGCCTTCAACATGCGGTTCCAGCGGGCGACCGGCCAGCTTGAGAACACGGCGCGCCTGCGCCAGATCCGCCGCTCCATTGCGCGGATCAAAACCATTCAGGGTCAGCGCCGCACTGCGGATGCTTCGGCCTAGTTGAGAGTTTAAGAAGGATACGCAGATGCCAAAGCGCGTGCTCCAGGGCGTCGTTGTAAGCGACAAGATGAAAGATACGGTGACCGTGCTCGTTGAGCGTCGGTTCACTGACCCGGTGATGAAAAAGACCGTTCGCCGCTCCAAGCGCTATCACGCGCATGATGCGGCCAACACTTTCAAGACCGGTGACAAGGTGCGCATTCGCGAATGCGTGCCGATTTCGAAGACCAAGCGCTGGGAAGTTTATACCGGCGAGGAAGCGTAGCCCCGTCTTGCAGACGTGGTGTTAAGAGGTTGCTCCTGCGGGGGCGTATTAGCGCGAATAACGCGCATGTGTGGTTGCGCAAGTGTCGCGCAGAGGAATTGAACAATGATCCAGATGCAGTCCAATTTGGACGTCGCGGACAACTCAGGTGCCCGCCGCGTTCAGTGCATCAAGGTACTGGGTGGCTCAAAGCGCAAGTATGCAGGCGTCGGTGATACGATCGTCGTCAGCATCAAGGAAGCGATCCCCCGTGGCCGCGTGAAGAAGGGTGACGTCATGAAGGCGGTCATCGTGCGCACGGCAAAGGAAATCCGCCGTGCCGACGGCAGCGCGATCCGGTTTGACAGCAATGCGGCTGTGCTGGTGAACGCCAATGGCGAGCCCATCGGCACACGTATCTTTGGCCCGGTAACCCGTGAGCTGCGCGCCAAGAACATGATGAAGATCGTCTCGCTTGCACCGGAGGTGCTGTAAAGCCATGACCGTGAAACTGAAAATTCGCAAGGGCGACAAGGTGGTTGTGACCACCGGCAAGGACAAGGGTAAAACCGGTGAGGTTCTGAAGGTGCTTCGCGAGGAAAATCGCGCGGTTGTTCAGGGCGTCAACATGGTGAAGCGTCATCAGCGCCAGACGCCACAGGCCCAGGGCGGGATCATCACCAAAGAGGCCCCGATCCATATTTCGAACATCGCGATTGAAGACCCCAAAGAGGGCGGCGCAACGCGGGTTGGTTTCAAGACGCTTGATGACGGCCGCAAGGTCCGTGTCGCCAAGCGCTCAGGAGAAGTGATTGATGTCTGATACGGCCCAAGCCACGGACAATTACGTGCCGCGTGTGCGCGCTGCGTATGACGCAACGATCCGTCCAAAACTCGTTGAGGAGTTTGGCTACAAAAACCCTATGCAGGTGCCGCGGCTCGACAAGGTCGTGCTGAACATCGGTGCTGGTGTTGCCGTGGGCGACAGCAAAAAGGTTGCGTCTGCGGTGACGGCGCTTGAGACCATTACCGGTCAGAAGGCTGTCATCACAAAGGCGAAGAAATCAGAAGCCACGTTCAAGCTGCGTGAAGGCATGAACATTGGCGCCAAGGTAACCCTGCGGCGTGTGCGCATGTATGAGTTCATTGACCGGCTGGTGAATATTGCTCTGCCGCGCGTGCGTGACTTTCGCGGGCTGAACCCCAAGAGCTTTGATGGCAACGGCAACTACGCCATGGGCCTGAAGGAACACATCGTGTTTCCGGAAGTGAATTACGACGACGTGGATCATGTGTGGGGGATGGACATCATCGTCTGCACAACGGCTTCAACTGATGACGAGGCGAGGGCTCTCCTTCGCGAACTCAACTTCCCCTTCACGTCGTAGGCAAAAGCCCTCGATACGGTTGGGACTAGGAGGATAAGCATGGCGAAAAAAAGCGCCATCGAGAAAAACAAGACCCGTCAGCGTCTTGTCAAGAAATACGCTTCAAAGCGCGACGCGCTGCGGGCGATTGTTAAAGATCAGTCGGTGCCGATTGAGGAGCGCATTCAGGCGCAGCTCAAGCTGTCATCGCTGCCGCGTAATTCTGCGCCGAGCCGGGTTCGCAACCGTTGCGAAATCTCCGGTCGCCCGCGTGGCTATTACCGCAAGCTGAAAATGTCGCGTATCGCGCTTCGGGATCTGGGCTCTGCGGGCCAGATTCCGGGCCTGGTCAAGTCGAGCTGGTAGGGAGAACGAAAGATGTCATTTTCTGATCCTCTCGGCGATATGCTGACGCGTATCCGCAACGGCCAGATGCGCGGCAAATCCAAGGTGCAGACACCAGGTTCAAACCTGCGTCGGCGCGTTCTGGATGTGCTGCAGGCTGAAGGTTACATCCGCGGCTATGCGGAAGTGTCGTTTGAAAACGGCCGCAAGGAGTTCGAGATCGAGCTCAAATATTTCGAGGGCACTCCGGTGATCCGCGAAATCAAGCGTGTGTCAAAGCCGGGCCGACGGGTCTATTCCGCGGTGACGGATTTGCCGCGGGTCTATAACGGGCTTGGTATTTCCATTCTGTCCACACCCAAAGGCGTGATGTCCGATCATATTGCGCGTGAGGAAAATGTGGGTGGCGAGGTTCTCTGCCAGGTGTTCTAGGGCGCCCCTTTTGAAAGGGCTGTCTTGGAACAAACCAGCGGGATAGGAGCGAATAAAGATGTCGCGTATCGGTAAAATGCCTATTGCCATTGCAAGTGGCATCACCGTGACCCTTGAGGGTCAAACGGTGAAGGCGAAGGGATCAAAGGGTGAGCTTTCGCTGACGCTTGTTCCTGAAGTGACAATCAGCCAGGGCGAGGACGGGTTGACCGTTGCGCCGGTTGATGACAGCCAGCGGGCGCGGGCCATGTGGGGTCTGTCGCGGTCTCTGGTGGCCAACATGGTGCAGGGTGTTGCGGAAGGTTTTTCCAAGACGCTTGAAATCAACGGCGTGGGGTATCGCGCCGAGATGCAGGGCAAGGATCTGAAACTGGCGCTTGGCTTCAGCCATGATGTCATCCACGCCGTGCCGGATGGTATCCAGGTTCAAACACCCAAGCCCACAGAAATTGTGGTCACGGGTATCGATAAACAGAAAGTCGGTCAGGTTGCTGCTGAAATCCGCAGCTATCGTCCGCCGGAGCCTTACAAGGGCAAGGGTGTGAAATATGCCGACGAATATATCTTCCGCAAGGAAGGCAAGAAGAAGTAAGTGAACGGATCAAGCTCATGAGCAATTCAATGCAGATGCGCGAGCGCCGCAAAATGCGGGTGCGCCGTTCGCTCAAGAAGATCGCCAACGGGCGTCCGCGCCTGTCGGTTTTTCGGTCGTCAAAGCACATTTCGGCGCAGGTGATTGATGATGTCGAGGGCCGCACCCTCGCATCCGCTTCAACGCTGGAAAAGGATCTGCGTGGCAGCCTGAAGACGGGTGCTGATGTGGATGCCGCAAAGGCTGTCGGCGAACTGGTTGCCAAGCGTGCCAAGGACAATGGCGTGAGTGCCGTTGTGTTTGACCGCGGCGGGTACATTTATCATGGCCGCGTCAAGGCGCTGGCAGACGCTGCCCGTGAGGGCGGCCTGGAATTTTAAGGCGAGAGGGTTAGTCACGTGGCACAGGACAGAGGCGGTCGGGATGATCGCGGACGTGGTGGACGAGACCGCGATGTCGATAGCGAATTCGTCGATAAGCTGGTTCACATCAACCGCGTTGCCAAAGTGGTGAAGGGCGGCCGTCGTTTCGGCTTTGCTGCTCTCGTTGTTGTTGGTGATCAAAAAGGCCGTGTTGGCTTTGGCAAGGGCAAAGCCCGCGAGGTGCCGGAAGCCATCCGCAAGGCAACGGAACAGGCAAAGCGTCAGATGATCCGTGTACCGCTGCGTGAAGGCCGTACGCTGCATCACGATGTGGCTGGCCGTCATGGCGCGGGGCGGGTCTTCCTGCGGGCAGCGCCTGCCGGTACCGGCATCATTGCCGGCGGTCCGATGCGTGCCGTATTCGAAACCCTGGGTATGCAGGATCTGGTGGCAAAATCCATCGGCACCTCCAACCCCTACAACATGGTGCGTGCCACGTTTGATGCGCTGACCCGTGAGCAGAGCCCGCGCATGGTTGCGTCACGGCGCGGCCTCAAGGTGAGCGATGTTGTGGCCCGACGCGCGGACGCCTCCACGTCCGCCATGGAAGACGCTGAGTAGGACCCGGACCAATGGCAGCTAAAAAGACAATTACAGTGGAGCAGGTCGGTAGCCCGATCCGCCGTCCGGATGTTCAGCGCAAGGTGCTGATTGGCCTTGGTCTGAACAAGATGCATCGCCGCCGGACACTCGAAGACACACCTTCCGTGCGCGGCATGGTGGAGACCATTCCTCATCTGGTGCGGATCGTGGACGACGCCTAGGGGCGTTTGTTTGCGCCGTCATTTTAGATGGCAATTTGTATTCCGCCCACGGCGCTGTCGCGTCAGGGCAAAAGGCAGTTGAACGATGAAGCTGAACGAGCTCAAAGATAATGAAGGCGCCCGCAAGGGGCGTATGCGCGTTGGCCGTGGCTATGGCTCCGGCAAGGGCGTAACCGCGGGACGTGGCCAAAAAGGCCAGAAGTCGCGGTCCGGTGTGGCGATCAAGGGCTATGAGGGCGGCCAGATGCCGATCCACATGCGCCTGCCCAAGCGCGGGTTCAACAACCCGTTCCCGACGGTTTACGCGATCGTGAACATTGGTCGCGTGCAACGGGCCATTGATGAAGGCAAACTGGATGCGTCCAAGCCGGTGACTGCTCAGGCGCTTGTGGGTGCAGGTCTGCTTCGCCGCAAGGACAAGGATGTCCGGCTGCTTGCCAAGGGCGAGTTGACCGCCAAAGTGGCGTTTGAACTCACCAGTGCGTCAAAAGGCGCACAGGAAGCTGTTGAGAAAGCGGGCGGCTCCATCAAACTCATTCCGGCAGCAAAGCCAAAGCCTGCTGCTGACAAAGCCTCCGCGTAAGTCTGGGCCACATTTCCAGGGCCCGGCTGCGTCGGTCTGGCCCATCAAGGAGTAGCGCATATGGCGTCGGCTGCTGAACAGCTCGCGGCAAACCTGAACTTTTCCGCTTTTGCCAAGGCGGAAGAACTCAAGAAGCGAATCTGGTTCACACTGGGTGCGCTCCTGGTGTATCGCCTGGGTACCTACATTCCGCTGCCCGGCATTGATCCGGTGGCTCTGTCGCAGCTTTTCCAGCAGCAGCAGGGCGGCATCGTCGGCATGTTCGACATGTTCGCAGGCGGTGCGGTTGGCCGCATGGCGATTTTTGCTCTCAACGTCATGCCGTATATTTCGGCCTCCATCATCATGCAGCTCATGACCGCCGTTGTGCCGCGTCTGGAGCAGCTGAAGAAGGAAGGCGAGAGCGGCCGCAAGCAGATCAACCAATATACCCGCTACGGCACGGTGTTTCTGGCAACGCTGCAGGGTTATGGCATTGCCGTTGGTCTTGAGAGTGCGGGCAATGTGGTGATTGATCCGGGGTTTTTCTTCCGCATCACTACCGTCATTACGCTTGTGGGCGGCACGATGTTTTTGATGTGGCTGGGTGAGCAAATCACCGCGCGCGGCGTCGGCAATGGCATTTCGCTGATTATTTTTGCAGGCATCGTGGCCGAGCTACCCGCAGCGCTTGCAGGCACACTTGAGCTTGGTCGGCAGGGTGCGCTGTCAACCCTGGTCATCATTGGCTTCCTGTTGATGGCGATCGCCGTGATTGCGTTCATCGTGTTTGTTGAGCGCGCGCAGCGTCGGCTGCTGGTGCAGTATCCCAAGCGCCAGGTGGGCAACCGCATGTTTGGCGGGGATTCGTCGCATCTGCCGTTGAAGCTCAATACGGCCGGTGTCATTCCGCCAATCTTTGCGTCGTCGCTGCTGTTGTTGCCGTTGACCGCTGCCGGTTTCTCCGGCGGGCAGGGGCCTGAGTGGCTGACCACCGTCACCACCATGCTGGGGCACGGGCAGCCGCTGTACATGCTGATGTATGCGGTCGGCATCGCGTTCTTTGCATTCTTCTATACAGCGCTGGTGTTCAATCCCGGTGACACGGCGGACAATCTCAAGAAATACGGCGGCTTCGTACCGGGTATCCGGCCTGGTGAGCGTACCGCTGAATATATCGACTATGTGCTGACGCGCCTGACGGTTGTGGGTGCTGCCTACCTGGTGATCGTGTGTCTGTTGCCGGAGATTCTTGTCTCGCAGTACTCGGTGCCGTTTTACTTCGGCGGTACGTCGCTGCTCATCGTGGTGAGCGTGACCATGGATACGGTGTCGCAGGTGCAAAGCCATCTGCTGGCGCACCAGTATGAGGGCATGGTCAAGAAGTCGAAACTGCGAGGGGGCCGCCGATGAATCTGATTTTTCTTGGACCGCCTGGTGCCGGCAAGGGCACGCAAGCCGGCCGCGTGGAGAAGGCGCACGGTCTCGTGCAGCTTTCCACCGGCGACATGCTGCGTGCGGCCGTTGCGGCGGGCACTGACATCGGCAAGCAGGCCAAGGAAATAATGGAACGTGGCGACCTGGTGCCCGACGATGTGGTTGTAAAAATCATATCGGACCGCATCGAGGAAAAAGACTGCGCCAACGGTTTCATTCTGGACGGGTTCCCCCGCACGACGGGCCAGGCGGAAGCGCTGGACACGATGCTCAACGCGAAGGGCCTGAAGCTCAATGCGGTGATCGAGATCCGGGTGGATGACAGCATTCTGGTTGACCGTATCCGCACCCGTGCGGCTGAAACCGGCGGTGACCGCGCGGATGACACCGAGGAAACGCTGAAGAAGCGCCTTGAAGTTTATCACGCTCAGACGGCACCGCTCATTCCCTACTACGAGGCTCAGGGCAAGCTTTTGGTTGTGGATGGCATGAATGCGATTGATGACGTGACCCGCGCCATTGAGGAAAAGATAGGGCTGGCAACTGCTTAACCGCAGTTTTCCGCCAATTTGAAGAGACTTTACGGGGGCCATCGGGCCGCCGGTTTTGAATGGTTGACTGAGACTGAACGAAACCTATAATCCGCGCCTCTGCACAGGTCAGAATCGCGGATTTCCGCGCCGCACCCGCCCGAAAAAGGCGAGTGGCGGGCGGTTTTTTGCGTATCTGATGCCCGGTTATTGCCGGCACGCATCAAGCACTTTGGAGAAACGAAGCAGTGGCTCGTATCGCAGGCGTCAATATACCGACCAACAAGCGCGCTGTTATTGCGCTCACTTACATTCATGGCATCGGCAACACAAAGGCTGCCGAAATCCTTGCCTCTGTCAACGTGCCGCTTGAGCGCCGCGTCAACGAGCTGTCGGATGCCGAAGTCATCCAGATCCGTGAAGCGATTGACCAGAACTATCTGGTTGAGGGTGATCTTCGCCGTGAAGTGGCAATGAACATCAAGCGGTTGATGGACCTTGGCTGCTATCGCGGTCTGCGGCATCGCCGCGGGTTGCCTGTGCGTGGCCAGCGGACACACACCAACGCCCGCACCCGCAAGGGTCCGGCCAAGGCGATTGCCGGCAAGAAGAAGTAATTCCACCACCACGACGGTTTTTTCCGGCATGGCGCTGCGATTGGCCGCGCGGCCGGGTTTGAAGGGCGAATACTGAAGATGGCAAAAGAAGCAACACGCGTCCGCCGCCGCGAGCGTAAAAATATCTCGTCAGGCGTAGCGCATGTGAATGCGACCTTTAACAACACCATGGTGACAATCACCGACGCGCAGGGCAATGCCATTTCATGGTCGTCTGCCGGCACGATGGGTTTCAAAGGGTCGCGCAAGTCCACGCCCTATGCCGCGCAGGTTGCAGCTGAAGACGCGGGCAAGAAGGCCGCAGAGCACGGAATGCGGACGCTTGAAGTCATGGTGTCCGGCCCCGGTTCAGGGCGTGAGTCAGCGTTGCGTGCACTGCAGGCGGCGGGGTTCACCATCACCAGCATTCGCGATGTAACGACCATTCCGCACAACGGCGTGCGCCCCAAGAAGAAGCGTCGCGTTTAATTTTTAGCGCTTCTTCTCATCTGTATTTCGTCCGGTAACGGACCAATAATCGCGGCTTCTCCCCGACACACATACACAAGGTGTGATACGCGAGCCGCCTGACCAACGAGGCTTACAACGTGATCCAGAAAAACTGGCAGGAACTCATCAAGCCGAACAAGCTGGACATTCAGCCGGGCCGCGATGCCCAGCGTCTGGCAACCGTGGTTGCAGAACCACTTGAGCGCGGCTTTGGCCTGACGCTTGGCAATGCGCTGCGCCGCGTACTGCTGTCATCGCTGCAGGGTGCGGCGGTGACGTCTGTCAAGATTGACGGTGTGCTGCATGAGTTTTCATCCATTCCCGGCGTGCGGGAAGACGTGACGGACATCGTGCTCAACATCAAGCAGATGGCGCTTCGCCTCCACTCAGACGGTCCGCGCCGCATGACGCTGAAAGCCGACAAGGCGGGTGCCGTGACGGCGGGCATGATTGAAGCCGGTTCCGACATTGATATTTTGAACCCTGATCTGGTTCTGTGCACGCTCGACCAGGATTCTGAAATCCGCATGGAGTTCACAGTTGCTCTTGGTAAGGGCTATGTGGCCGCAGACCGCAACCGCCCGGAAGATGCTCCCATCGGTCTTATTCCCGTGGACAGTCTGTTCAGCCCGTGCCGCAAGGTCTCCTACAAGGTGGAAAACACCCGTGAGGGCCAGATTCTTGATTACGATAAGCTGACGCTGAGCGTTGAAACCGATGGCTCGCTGACGCCGGATGACGCTGTGGCCTATGCCGCGCGCATTCTGCAGGACCAGTTGCAGACCTTCGTGAACTTTGAAGAGCCACGTCCCGAACAGCCCGTTGAGGAACGTCCGGAGCTTGAGTTCAACCCCGGTCTGCTCAAGAAGGTTGATGAGCTTGAGCTGTCTGTGCGCTCGGCCAACTGCCTGAAGAACGACAACATTGTTTATATCGGTGATCTTATTCAGAAGACCGAAGCTGAGATGCTGCGCACGCCGAACTTCGGCCGCAAGTCGCTCAACGAAATCAAGGAAGTGCTTGCCCAGATGGGGCTCCATCTCGGCATGGAAGTGCCGAACTGGCCGCCGGAAAACATCGAAGACCTGGCAAAGCGCTATGAGGATCAGTACTAGCGCGTCCTGATTGAGGGATGATCGCTTGAGGAGACAAGAAGATGCGTCACGGTAAGGCACACCGCAAACTTGGCCGCACGACCCCGCACCGCAAGGCGATGCTGGCCAACATGGCTGTCGCGCTCATCAAGCATGAGCAGATCGTCACAACGCTGCCCAAGGCAAAGGAGCTTCGTCCCTATGTGGAGAAGCTGATTACGCTGGGCAAACGTGGCGGGCTTCATGCGCGCCGTCAGGCCTATTCCAAGCTGCCTGAGCAGCAGTGGGCACAAAAGCTGTTTGACGTGCTCGGCCCCCGCTATGCTGACCGCAATGGCGGCTACACGCGCATCATGCGTGCCGGGTTCCGCTATGGCGATAACGCGCCTGTCGCTGTGATTGAGTTGGTGGACCGCGATCCCTCAGCCAAGGGCCAGGATTCTGGCCCTGAAATGGTCAACGAAGGCCAGGACGCGGCGTAGGCACACCGCGACAGACATTCAAAAAGGCGGCTCAGTGTGGGCCGCCTTTTTTGTTTGCTTTCAGCACAAGTTCACCTGTGCCGTTTATCATCCGCATCAAGAGCGCTTGAACAGGGTGCGGTTCCTTTTGCACACTGGCGTTTGAAATTGTCTGGTGGGCAGATGTTTTGGGTGTGGTGGAGTAGAAGCGAATGCTGTTGGGCAAGATGATGTCTGCTGTGACTGCCGGAGTTGTCCTGTTGGCGCTCGTCGGGCCGGGGGCCGTTGCGCAAACCATCCCCACCTCGCAGCAGCAAATCTCCCTTAGTTTTGCACCGCTCGTGAAACAGGTGGCGCCTGCCGTGGTGAACGTATTCACCAAGCGTGTGGTGCGGGAGCAGGCGCGGTCGCCGTTCGCCAATGACCCGTTCTTTCAGCGCTTCTTCGGGGACCGCTTCTCATTTGGTATGCCGCGCGAGCGGGTGCAGAGTTCTCTGGGGTCGGGTGTCATCGTTCGGGCGGACGGGATCATCGTCACTAACAACCACGTGATTGCCAATGGCGATACGTTTACGGTTGCGCTGTCAGACCGGCGCGAGTTTGAAGCCGAAGTGCTGCTGGCGGACGAACGCACCGATCTTGCGATCCTGAAAATCGATACCAAAGGTGAAGCATTGCCAGCGCTTGCGTTCGGTGATTCTGACGGCCTTGAGGTGGGTGATCTGGTGCTGGCGATTGGCAACCCGTTCGGCGTTGGCCAGACCGTAACCAGCGGAATTGTCTCAGCCCTTGCGCGCACGCAGGTCGGCGTCACGGATTATCAGTTCTTCATCCAGACGGATGCGGCCATCAACCCTGGCAACTCAGGCGGTGCGCTGGTGACGATGGATGGGCGGCTGGTCGGTGTGAACACAGCTATTTTCTCGCGCACCGGCGGCTCTATCGGCATCGGCTTTGCCATCCCCGCCAACATGGTGCGTCTCGTTGTGGCGTCCGCAGCGGACGGCAACAACGGGCGCGTGGTGCGCCCATGGCTTGGGGCCTCCGTGCAGACCGTCACGTCCGAGCTGTCGCAGTCGCTTGGGCTCGACAGGCCCGGCGGCGTGCTGATCGGTGACATTTATGATGGCGGCCCTGCCGACAAGGCGGGGCTTGCTACCGGAGACGTTGTGCGGCGTCTGGATGTGCATGACGTGGTGGATGAGAACGCGCTGAGCTATCGGCTGGCGACGCGCGAAGTGGGCAGCAGTGTATCGATTGAGTTTCTGCGCGGCGGCATACCGCGCACGGGTACGCTGGTGCTGACAGCGCCGCCAGAGCGTCCGGCGCGCGATGTTACGCAACTTGACGGGCCACACCCATTTGCGGGGGCCACGGTGGCCAATCTTTCGCCCGCGCTGGCTGAAGAACTGCGTCTTGATGCCATGCAGTCTGGCGTGGTGGTGACAGAGATTGTGCGCCGCAGCCCGGCAAACCGGCTGGGTGTGCAGCCGGGGGATATCATTCTGGGCGTCAACAATGAGCGCGTGGAAAATGTGGATGCGCTTGAACGGGCCTTGTCCCGGGCCAGTGGTGTCGGCAACTGGCAAGTGTCGGTCAAGCGGGGCGATCAGGTTTTCAATACAACTGTGCGTCTCTAGCGGGCCAAATCGGGTATGGTTCGTCCATGGCTGATCTGTTTGGAGATACGGTAACGGGTAACACTGCGGCGGGTGATATGACGCGTCCGCTGGCAGACCAATTACGCCCGCAGAGCCTGGAAGACGTGGCCGGGCAGGACCACATCGTCGCGCCTGACGCACCGCTGGGGCGTATGCTGGCAACGGGGCGGCTTAACTCGCTGATTTTGTGGGGGCCGCCGGGCACCGGAAAAACCACCATCGCGCGACTGTTGTCGTCGGCGGTGCCGGACATGGCGTTTGTGCAGATATCGGCAATCTTTTCCGGCGTGGCTGATCTGCGCAAGGTTTTTGAGGCCGCAAAACTGCGCCGCCAGAACGGCCGCAGCACGTTGCTGTTCGTGGATGAAATCCATCGCTTCAACCGTGCCCAGCAGGACGGGTTTTTGCCGCACATGGAAGACGGCACCATTATTCTTGTGGGAGCCACCACCGAGAACCCGTCGTTTGAACTGAATGCTGCCGTGCTGTCGCGTGCGCAGGTGCTGGTGCTCAAGCGGTTGGATGACGCGGCCCTCAATACATTGCTGGCGCGTGCGGAGGAACTGGGCGGGCATACGCTGCCGCTGACGGATGAGGCGCGCGAAACCCTCAAGGCAATGGCAGATGGCGACGGGCGGTTTTTGCTCAATCTGGCAGAAGAACTGCTTGCGTTGCCTGCAGCAACACCAGCGCTGGATGTGGCAGCGCTGACGCAAACGGTACAACGCCGTGCGCCGGTGTATGACAAGGGGCAGGATGGTCACTACAACCTCATCAGCGCGTTGCATAAATCCGTACGCGGATCAGATCCCGACGCAGCACTGTACTGGCTGGCAAGGATGTTGACGGCGGGCGAAGACCCGCTCTATCTGGCGCGCCGGATGGTGCGCATGGCGATTGAAGACATAGGTCTGGCTGACCCGCAGGCTGTTGTGCAGGCGAATGCTGCCAAGGATGTGTATGACTTTCTGGGCAGCCCTGAGGGTGAACTGGCGCTGGCGCAGCTTGTGGTGTATCTGGCAACCGCGCCCAAATCGAATGCTGCCTATGTGGCTTACAAAGCCGCCACACGGCTTGCCAAGGAAACCGGCTCTCACATGCCGCCCAAACACATTCTTAATGCGCCGACACGCCTGATGAAAGATGAGGGCTATGGTGCGGGCTATGAATATGACCACGAGGCGGAAGGCGGTGTGTCCGGGCAGAACTATTTTCCCGATGAGATGACCGAACGCCCGCAGTTTTATAATCCGCCTGAGCGCGGCTTTGAGCGTGAGCTCAACAAGCGGCTGGCTTATTTTGCCAAAGTGCGTGGGGGCCGTTCATGAATATGCTGCTGGCGGTTGCCATCGGCGGCGGTATTGGGGCTGTGGGGCGGTATTCGCTGGGCATGGGTGCGCTGGCGCTATTTGGCCCCGGCTACCCTATTGGTACGCTGGCCGCCAATGTCATCGGAGGGTTGCTGATGGGGGTGGTGGTTGAGGCTGGCGCGCTGCGCTTCTCCTACGGGCCCGAGCTGCGCGCATTCCTGACGGTTGGTGTGCTTGGCGGTTTCACGACATTTTCCGCGTTCTCGCTTGAAAGCGCGTTGATGATAGAGCGCGGCCAGTGGGGTCTTGCGTTCGGTTACGTTGTGGCGTCGGCGGTGCTGTCTATCGGAGCATTGTTCGCAGGCATGTGGCTGGTGCGGGGCGTCTTGTCATGAGCGGTGTACAGATTATTAATGTTGAGCCGCGCGAAGACGGGCTGCGTGTGGACCGCTGGTTCAAGGGGCGGTTTCCCGGTCTTGGGCATGGGCGTCTGGAAAAACTGCTGCGTAAGGGGCAGGTGCGTGTTGACGGCGGGCGGGTAAAAGCCTCCACGCGGTTGGCGCAGGGTCAGAGCGTGCGCGTGCCGCCTTTGCCCGACGATCACGGGTCGCCCTATGCACCCCCCAAGCGCACGGCCAAAAGGGAGCGCTCACAGGACGGTGCGTTTTTGCGCGATCTGGTTATTCACAAGGATGACGACGTGATTGCCATCAACAAGCCTGCTGGCCTGGCGGTGCAGGGGGGGTCTCGTACCGACAAACATATTGACGGGATGCTGGATGCGCTGGCGTTTGATGCGCCGGAGCGTCCCCGGCTTGTGCATCGGCTCGACAAGGATACGTCGGGAGTATTGTTGCTGGCGCGGTCGCGGGACGCTGCTGCAAAACTTGGTCGCGCGCTCAAGCACCATGACACGCGCAAAATATACTGGGCGCTGACCATGGGCGTGCCGCGCCCGCAACGCGGCACCATCAACATGGCGCTTGCCAAGGCGGGCGGCGAGGGCCGTGAGAAGGTTCACGCGGCGGATGATGATAGCGCCGGCGCGCGCAATGCGATTACACACTATGCTGTGGTGTCGCAGGCGGCACAGAAGTTTGCGTGGGTTGCCTTCATGCCGGTGACCGGGCGCACGCACCAGATCAGGGCGCACGCGGTGGCGCTGGGCACGCCGATTGTGGGGGATGGAAAATACGGTGGTGCCGACGCTCATCCCGGCGGCGAGATACCGCGAATGATGCATCTACATGCACGCGAACTCACAATACGCCACCCGCTTGGCAACCTGATAACGGTCACGGCACCCCTGCCGGAGCATATGCGCGCAACCTGGAAGCTCATGGGCCTGAACCCCAATGACGATGAAAACCCGTTTGCGGAGCTCGACGCATGAGCATTGATGACAAGCCGACTTTCGTGGCCACATTCAACCCACAAAAAGAGCGCAATGCGCGGCTTGCGAAGCGGTTTTATAAACAGGCGGTTGTTTCGAATGAGGCAGGTGAGTTCGCAGTGATGCTTGATACGCGCGCCCTCAAAACGCCGGGCAGGCGCGCTGTTGTTTCTCCATCGCGTGCGTTATCGCAGGCGGTGGCGGCTGAGTGGGATGCGCAGCGCGAGCACATTGACCCTTCTACCATGCCGCTGACGCGCATTGTGACGACTGCCATTGACCGTGTGGCGCTTGATGCTGAACCAGCAGTAGCCGAGATCGTCAGTTATGCGGGTACGGACCTGGTGTGTTATCGCGCAGATGAGCCCGCGGAGCTTGTGACGCTACAGGAGGGTGCCTGGACACCACTTCTGGAGTGGTTCGCAGATGCGACCGGCGCGCGCCTTGGCGTAACCACTGGCATTGTTCATGTAAAGCAATCAGCGGGTGCGCTCATCGCGGTGCGCAGCGCATTGTCGGACCTTGACGCGGTGCGGCTGACGGCGCTGCACACGCTTGTAACCATTGCGGGCAGCGCCGTGATTGGCTTTGCGGTGATGCGCGGGCATCTTGATGCCGAAGCTGGTTTTGCAGCGTCGCGCATCGATGAAGATTTTCAGATTGCCAAATGGGGTGAGGATGCGGAAGCGCAGACGCGCAAGGCAGCCCACAAGGCCGAGTTCATGGCGGCGGCACGGGTGTTTTCTTTGCTGAGTTAATTTTCGTATTTGGTGGGGCCGAAAACGCGCTCAAACTCGGCACGCAGGGCGATGTCCAGGTCGGGCATTGTGGCGGTCAGTCCAAGGTCTTCAAGGCTGGTCACGCCATGTTGCTGAACGCCGCACGGCACAATTCCCGAAAAGTGTTCAAGGTCGGGTGCCACATTTATGCTGATGCCGTGAAATGTCACCCAGCGCCTGACGCGCACACCGATGGCGGCAATCTTATCCTCCGTACCCGGTGCTTTTTCCGGCCGCCTGACCCAAACACCCACGCGATCGTCGCGGGTTTCACCGGCAATATGGAACTGAGCCAGTGTGCCGATGATCCATTCTTCCAGACCGGCGACAAAGCTGCGTACATCCTGACCGCGGCGCTTGAGGTCAAGCATCGCATAGGCCACCCGCTGGCCGGGGCCATGATAGGTGTACTGGCCGCCACGCCCCGTATCGTAAACCGGAAAGCGGTCCGGGCTTAGCAGGTCATCCGGGTTGGTGCTTGTGCCCGATGTGTAGAGCGGCGGGTGCTCCAGCAGCCAGACCAGCTCCGGCTCATCGCCAGCGGCGATCGCAGCGGCGCGACTTTCCATTTCGCTCAATGCTTCGGGGTAGGGCGTTAGGCCGGGGCTGATGCGCCATTGAACAGTGCTGTCGGCTGCAAAAAGCGACCGTGTGGGTGCGCGTGCAGCTTTCGTGGTTTTTGATGAAGGTGCGGGTGAGGACATGCGCAGGTTATAGCACGCGATTTGGGGGCGTTTACGGGTGAGTAACTCTGTTCTGCGACGGTCTGCTACGTGAATGCCAATATACCCGGATCAGGCCCGAACCCTATGAACTCGATTGACAAGGTCCATGTTGAAATCTCTGTCGTGCTCGGCAAGGCCGTCATGCCTATCCATCAGCTATTGAAGATGGGGCGTGGCGCTGTAATTGAGCTGAATGCGGGGGAAAGCGACGAGGTTTGGCTGCTGGCCAACAACCAGCCGATTGCCCGTGGCGAAATTGTGGTTCAGGGCGATCATGTGGGTGTATCCATTACGGAAGTGCTGAATACCTACGATTTCTAGCGTAGGTACTAATAACACTTTTCTGTTGTGATTTTATCTATTTCACGCCTTTTGCTTGAACAAAGGCGTTTAACCCCTTAACTCTTGATGAATTAAAGGTCCGTACGCGGCTGGGTCGCGGCAGATTTTGGCTGTTTTTGGCCAGTCATGAGGGTTTGGGTCATTCCCGATGTTTCCTGTTGCGCTTGATCTGACGGTGCTGAGGGCTGCTGTTGCCGGTGGGGGCGCGGCTGCGCGTCAACGCGTCCGCCTGCTGGATGAAGCGGGTGCGCACGAGATCAAGGTGTTTGCACCGGATGCCGACAAAGACATGCGTCTGGTTGCAGGCGATCGCCTGGTGGAGCGGCTGCCGACAACTGCTGATCTGGACGTGATCGACGTACTTTTCATCGCTGACCTTGGCGAAGAGGCCGAGGCAGCATTGGCGGCGCTGGCACGCAAGCAGCGGGTTCTGGTGAACACTGAAGACGTGCGCCCGCTGTGTGATTTTCATGTGCCTGCCATGGTGCGCCGGGGAGACCTGTTGCTGGCGATTTCCACTGGCGGTGCCTCTCCGGGGCTGGCGCGGCGACTTAAAAAGCACCTGTCGCAGTCGTTTGGAGAAGAATGGGCAGGGCACATCGCCGAAATAGCGCAAGCGCGGTCGCGCTGGCGCGAAGAAGGGGTGCCGCTGCGGGAACTGGCACAACGCACCGATACCCTGATTGATGAGAAAGGCTGGCTGTCATGACCGCACTACAGGCCGCAGATACAACTACAACGCCGGTGCAGCGCCAGGCGATGGATTCGCAAACTGTCACGTCTGAACGGTTGGAACAGCTACGCCGCGATTTTGGTCATCTCGACGGGGCGCAGTTGCTGGATGCGATGGTGAATGATGCCTTTGCGGGCAAGATTGCCATGGTGTCGTCGTTTGGCTCCGAGGCTGTGGTGTTGCTGCATCTGCTGTCGCAGGTGAACCCGACGGTGCCGGTGCTGTTTCTCAATACCGGCAAGCTGTTTGGCGAGACGCTGCGCTACCGGGATCGGCTGCAGGATAAGCTCGGCCTCACGGATGTGCGGTCGCTGGGGCCGGACCCGCGCATTGAAGCGACGGACGACCCCAAGGGCGACTTGTGGGCGCATAATCCGGACGCCTGCTGCCATTTCCGCAAGGTACTGCCGCTTGCGCACGGGCTGCGCGGCTTTGAGGCGTCTATTACGGGCCGCAAGCAGTTTCAGACCGGTGCGCGGGCGGGAATGCCTACCATCGAGCAGGAAGCCAGGGCCGATGGCTCGCCGGGCCGCTTCAAGATCAACCCGCTTGCCAACTGGAACCTTGGTGACCTCAAGACCTACATCGAAACGCACAATCTGCCACGCCATCCGCTGGTGAAGGATGGCTATCTGTCCATCGGCTGTATGCCCTGCACGGACCGGGTGAAGGAGGGCGACGACTACCGCTCCGGCCGCTGGGCTGGCACCGACAAGGATGAATGCGGCATCCATGTGCCTGGCCTGGTGGACGGGGACGGCATCTAGGCATCACCATAACCCTTGTGTGGTGCCCGGCAGTTTGCTACACGGCGGTCCCTGCTGTTTTCAGCGTTTTTCGGGCGCTGTCCGGGCAGGTTCTACCGTGCGGTCGTGGCGGAATTGGTAGACGCGCAGCGTTGAGGTCGCTGTGGGGTAAAACCCGTGGAAGTTCGAGTCTTCTCGACCGCACCATTTTTTCATTTTCCCAATAAAATATATGGCGCAGCCCTCAAACGGGTGCGTCTGCGGTACCATCTGAGATGTGGGCAAAAAATCCCTGCTGCGGGGGTGGAGACTTTTGCGCGCTTCGGATAGCAACGCCGTGCAGCCGTGTTCTTTGCGTCATGAGCGCGGGCGGACCATAAGGAAAGCAGGCAGGTTTGAGCGATACCGCACCAGATACGGATCGGCCGAGTGACCGGACAAATGAGCGCGGAGCCGGCGACGACGAGCTGGGTTTGTCGCCTGACTTCGTGCGCACCGTGGTTGACCGTATTGATGCGGGCGATGCGCCGGCCGTGCGTGCGGCGGCTGACGGCCTGCACCCCTCCGACGTTGCCGAACTCATTGAACTGTTGCGGCCTGATGAGCGGCGCACACTGGTTTCAATACTCGGTCCTGATCTCGACATAGCGGCACTTTCCGAACTGGACGAAGGTCTGCGCGACGAAGTGCTGGACTATATTGGTCCTGGCCGGGTGGCGGAGGCGCTGGCAACGCTTGATACGGACGACGCGGTTTATCTCCTCGAAGATATGGAGGAGGCGGACCAGCAGGCCCTGCTGTCGCGGATGCCGGAAGAGGACCGCGCACAGATTGAGCGTTCGCTTGAGTATGAAGAAGATTCGGCCGGCCGCCTCATGCAGCGCGACATTGTGGTGGTGCCGCCGCACTGGACGGTGGGCGAGGCCATCGACCATCTGCGCGAAAGTGATGATCTGCCGGAAACGTTTTTTGAAATCTTCGTGGTGGATGAAGCCTTTCATGCCATCGGTACGGTGCCTTTGTCGCGTGTGATGCGGTCCAGACGGCCAGTCCGCATTGCCGACATCATGGATACCGAACAGACGCTTATTCCCGCTGACATGGATCAGGAAGAGGTCGCGCACCAGTTTGAGAAGTACAATCTGGTGTCTGCTGCGGTGGTGGACAGCGAAGACCGGCTGGTGGGTATGGTGACGGTGGATGATGTGGTTGAGGTCATTCAGGAAGAGGCGGGCGAAGACATTCGCCGTCTTGCCGGTGTGGGTGACGAAGCGCTGACGGATACCGTCATCCAGACAGCGCGCAGCAGGTTTCCGTGGTTGTTCGCAAATCTGTTTACGGCTGCTATTGCCGCCGTGGTTATTTCGGCGTTCGGTGTCAGCATTGAAAAAATGGTGACACTCGCCATTTTGATGCCGGTTGTGGCGGCGCTTGCGGGCAATGCGGGGACGCAGACGATGACGGTAACCGTGCGGGCCATGGCAACGCGTGATCTGGTTGAGTTCAACGTTCGCCGTGTCATCTCGCGTGAAGTGCTGGTGGCGTTTTTGAACGGGCTTATTTTCGCCGTGCTGATGGGTGCTGGTGTAGGGGTGATATTCGGCGACTGGGCGCTTGGCGGTGTCATTGCTGTGTCGATGGTGATTACGCTGGGGTTTGCCGGGCTGTCGGGTATTCTCATTCCGCTGGCACTGGACAGGGCGGGTGCTGACCCGGCAATTTCATCCAGTGTGTTTTTGATTGCGCTAACGGACGCTGTTTCGTTTCTCGCCTTTTTGGGATTGGCCACATGGTTGCTTCTTTGACGCGGATATTCAGTGCGGCTGGTTTTGTCGGTGCAGTTGTGGCGCTGGTGCTGCTGTCAGGTCTTTCAACAGGTCATGCGGCTGAGTGGAGCGAAGGCGCGCCGATTGGGGACGCCCGTGCATTTGGCGGTGCTGCGGCGCGCGGCGAGACCGTGTTTGTTGCGGGCGGTGCAGGTCTTGAGGGGCCGGTTGAGGATTTTGCCGCGTATGACACCGTAGGTGATATCTGGCGCCCGTTGCCGCCGATGCCAACGGGGCGTCAGAGTTTTGGTATTGCGGTGGCAAATGACGGTGGGCTTTATGTCTCTGGCGGTTTTGCCGGTCAGGAGTTTGATGCGCCGTCGGCAGACCTGTGGAGGTACGATATTTCGAGCGCTGTATGGGTACAGATGGCCGATATGCCAGCGGGACGCGCGCGCCATGGCATGGCCTCTGTAGGCAGCAAGCTCTATGTGGTGGGCGGAGAGGGGCCAAACCCGTCGCGGGTGCTGGTCTATGATACGGCCACGGCTGATTGGTCAGAGCTTGAGGCTGACCTTCCTGCCTCGCGCAAGGATCTGAGTGTGGTCGCTGCGGGCGATCAGGTGTTTGCCATTGGCGGCCGCACGCCGGGTGGTGTGACCGGGCAGGTCCATGCCATTGATGTGACGTTGCGCGGCGCGTGGCGCACGCTGCCTGCGTTGCCCGCGCCGCGGGCTGATGCGGCGGCTGGCGTTGTTGGCGGCAAGGTGCATGTAGCGGGAGGCCGCTCCAACGATCCGATGCGCACGTTCTCGGAGCACTATGTGTTTGATACCGCTTCCAACCGGTGGCAGACGGCCCCCAGCCTGCCTCTGCCGCGTCTTGGGGCTGCATCCGCCGGGGTGGACGGAAAGTTTGTTGTGATAGGCGGATCGGGCGGTGCCGGAGTGTTTTCGTTTTTCACGGCATCTGATGTCGTCAACATCTACGCTCCGTGATGCGCGATCCTGCCATTCATCAGGCGCATGTGGCTGACGCCCGGCGTATTGGCCGCATCACCAGCGAGGCTTTTTTTGATGATCCGGTCAATCTTTGGATCATGCGCAAACCGTCGCTGATAAAGGCCTTCATGACTGGCTTGGCAAAGAACATCTATCTGCCACGCGGCTTTAGCGAATATCTGGACGAGGGTGCCGGGGCCACTATGTGGTTGCCGCCGGGGGCCAACGGTGACCTGTCAT
The DNA here is from genome assembly GCF_040219635.1 of Pyruvatibacter sp. NCBI lineage: Bacteria > Pseudomonadati > Pseudomonadota > Alphaproteobacteria > Hyphomicrobiales > Parvibaculaceae > Pyruvatibacter > Pyruvatibacter sp. The sequence continues at coordinate 443,820 of NZ_JAVJSC010000002.1, read as the reverse complement.
TGGGCAACACGCTGGCGCTGGGTGCCTCCGCTGTGCTGCATGGCGTGCCATCGGCACTTGCGCGCGGTATGGCCTTTGGGGCCTGCGTTCAAAAGGTTCATCCCAAAGAGCCGCATTTTTATCTGTTCACAATAGGCATTGTACCGCGCGCGCAAGGTAAAGGGCTGGGCGGTGCATTGTTGCGCTCAGGGCTGGCGAGGGTGGATCAGGCGGGTATGCCTGCCTATCTGGAATCCACCAAGGCGTCGAATATCCCGATTTATGAGCGCTACGGTTTTGAATTGCGCGACGTGCCAACGTTGCCCGAAGGTTGCCCGCCGATCTATCCGATGTGGCGACCGGCGCAACCAGCAACCGTTTAGCGGCTACCAGGCCACGCGGACGCCTGCGGTGAGTGCTGTGTCGCGGTCCTGGCCGGAATACGTGCCCTGATAGCCCAGATGCGCGCTTACCCCATCACAGATCAGCGATGCGAGACCAAAGCCAAGCTCTGCACTGTTGCGGCCGCGTTCCGTTGCCCAGGTGTCAAACGAACCGCCGCCACTTACAAATGCAAAGTCGCTTGACTGGCTGACATCGCCCAGTTCGCGTGCCCAGGCCAGACTGGCCGTAGGAACCACCGGACGGTCAGCGACCGTAAACTCCGTTGAGAGCTGCAGGCCAATACGGCTGATGAGCGAACTGTATGTTTCACCATCATTGGTCAGCCCTGCAGTGCCCGCGCCTGTTTCGGTAAATCCATCAACGTCAGAGTAAACATATGTGGCACCGACAAACGGGCGGAACACAACCTGGCCCGCTGTGCGCGTGGTCGAGGCTTCAAAGGAGGCAAAGCCCGTATGGGCATTGTAGTCGGCGTTGGCCGTTGCACCGAACGCGCCGATGGCAATGCTGCGGCTGGTTTCAATGTCCTGATAGCCGTAGCCGATGGAGGCTTCGATATCCAAACCAAGCGGGCTGGCATGACGCCCGGTGGCACCCAACACATAGGTGCTGCGGTCCATATCCTGTGACCCAAGGTCTGCATCGTTGTTGAGGTAGGCAACCGAGACGCCAAGCGACGTGGCATCGGTCAGGCGATATTCGCCGCCGGCGGCAAAACCTATCTGGGTATGTTCGGTCTTGCGGCCATTGCTGTCGCTGTCAATCAGCCCTTCAGAGCCAAGGGCGGTGCTCCAGTAGGTCCAGGGTGTGTCGCCGTTGCCTGCAAGGTTGTGGGCGGCGGCACCGGGGTTGGCAGAAACCAGTATCTCAGCCGCGTCGTTGGCTGAGCGACCCAGAGTGGCCTGCGCAAATTGCAAAGTGCCGCCCGTGTGTGCCGACTGTGTGGCTGAACGGTGGGCAAACACACCGTCTCCGCGGCGCATGGTATCGGCCACGTGGTTGATGTTGAGCAGCGCTGCGGATGCCCCGGCCACGTGGATTTCACCATTGAGGCTTTCAAAGCCCGCAAGCGCGCCGGGCACTGTCTGGATGGTGAGGTTATTGAGGGCTCTTTGCAGGGTGCCGGTGGCTGTGCCTGCCAGGCCATCCAGTACGGCTGCCGTCGAGCGCTGGTTGCGGGTGCGCGCCGCTGCGCTGAAGGCCGCTCCCGCGCCAATGGACAACTGCACGTTGTTGGCGTTGTAGATCAGGGTCGGATTGAGGAACGCAAAATTGTTGGCGATGGTCACGTTATTGAACGTACCTGCAACGCCACCGCCCGCAGTGATGATAGTGTAGGTCAGTGGGTTGGCATAAAGGCCTGGTTCGGGCAGCACGTTCACCGTGCCGCCGCCGATGGTGGCAGTGCCGGTGGCGGCAATAAGGTCAGACGTGCCGTTCTCGTTGATTTCCACCTGGTACGTGGAGCCGGGTGCAAACACCACATTGCCTGCAACGTTCAGTGTACCGATGGAATTACCAGGTGCCAGCGTACCGCCTGCGTTGGCGGTGAGGCCACCGAAAGTGCCCGTGCCTTTGACCGTGCCGCCGTTAATGGCGAAGGGCACGGTGGTAGTGTTGTTAAACGTCCATTCGCCGCCCGTGACATTAAAGATCTCGAAGCGTTGGTACTTGAGCGTGTCGGTCCCGGTATCAATTTCAGCAAGGTTGAAAGTGCCAGCTCCGTTTCCACCGAAACGCAACGTGTCATTGCCGCCATTGCCAAACACACTGCCGTTGAAAATGCCGGTTGGCTGCAGTTCGACGATGTCGTCGCCGCCACTGCCGATGAATGCGGTTGCTGTCAGGTTGCTGGTCACGGTGCCAGCGTTGATGAACGTTCCGCCAATATTGGTAAATTGAACGCTGCCGGTCGAAGATGTGATCGATGCGCCTTGTGCGTTGGTGACCGTTCCACCGCCGAAGGAGACTACACCAAGGGCGTTTGCTACTGTGATGGTGCCCGTATTGTTGACGACGCCGCCAGCCCCAACGATGTTAATCCCGCTTCCAAATCCGGTGGAATTGATGGTTCCGTGGTTGGTGACCGTTCCTGTGCCCCCGAGGTTTACGGTGGTCCCGAGATTACTGTTTGCGACGCCACCAACTTCATTGGTGAACGTACTATTGCCGCCGCCTGAAAACGACACTGAGGTGTTGCCATTGATGGTGCCGGAATTTCTCACGACGCCATTGGCGGCGTTGTATTCTATGCCGTTACCGCCTAGCGGGGTGATGGTCCCCTGATTGTTGATGTCCCACTGGAGCGCGCCGGAGGTGATGCCGTTGCCGCCTGCGTTAGTAACTGTGGTGCCTGGCAGAACCGTCACGCTGTTTGCTGCGCCCGGCGCGGGGCAGTTGGCGGTCAGGTTCAGCGGAAAGATGGTGTTGTTGACATTGAAGGTGTTAGCCGGGCCTGCAGCTATGCAGGCGGCATAGGCGGCATCAGGCGCTGCGGTGAGCGCGGTCAGCGCCGTTGTGCCCAGAGCGGCGCATATCAATGCTGCGCGCACCTGCTGCTGATATGTTGCCGCGTTGCTGTTACTCATACTCATAAACACCCCTGGACTCACCCTATCGCCCGCGTGAGGACGGACACTGGTGCGAAAGTCGGGGTTTTTGGGAAAAGCTGCAATCACCCGAAAGTATGAGAGGGCGAGAAAAGTCTCTGTTTTCTGCCGTAAAATGCGCCAAACAAAAGGTGAGATATGTGGCGATGGTGAGTATCCGGCAGTTGCCTAGAGCAAGGCGCGCAATTCGGCCAGTTCTGCTGTTGTGGCAATCAGATGCCGGGCACTCAGCATGATGCCCGCATGGACGATCGCAACGTGCTCGCTGCCGTCGGCAAACATCTCGAATGCGCGTGCCAGCGGCACCGTGAACACCTCAATATCCTCATCGTCTTCCAGAGCCTGTTCCGCTGTTTTGACAGCGCCTAATCCCAGGAACGGATAGGCGCGCTGGCGAAAGCGGCCGGGGTAGGGGTGGATGGGCGGCAGGGCGTGCATCGTCTCCACGCTGTGGCCGGTCTCTTCACGAAGCTCGCGGGCGGCGGCGGATCGGGTGTCGGCATCGGTTGCGTCAATGATGCCGCCGGGTAGCTCCACAATCACCTGTTGGGCGCCGTGGCGGTAATTTCGCACCAGCACCACCTGCATGTCCGGCGTTATGGCCAGCACACAGGTCCAGTTGGGCACGTCGAACACATGGTAGGGATCGACGATGGCCCCGCGCGCTGTTTCGCAGCGTTGACGGCGGGCGCGGATGTGGGGTGTTTCAAACTCGATGGCATCGGACAAAACTTTCCACGTACCCGGGCGAGAAGGAGGTGCAGGCGGGGTATTGGTCACGGGACTATCCTTTGGATGCATGGGCGTTGAGGCAGGCGAGAAGCGCCTGTGTGTTGGACGGGTCGCGCCATGTGTGACCTGCGTCAGGCACAATGGTTAGCCGGGTGTGGGGCACGGCGCGTGCAAAGTCATGGGCTGTTTTAATCGGGCAGACCATGTCGTAGCGCGCAGCGATGAGGTCAATCGGGATATCGGCCAGCACTCCAGCACCGCGCGCCAGAATGTCGTCGGCGTCGATGAAGCCGTGACATTGAAAATAGTGGTTCTCGATGAGTGAGTGCGCCAGCACGTAATCCGCATTGCTCATGTCATCGGCGAGGTCTGCTGTGCTGCCTTCAAAACGCGACACGGCCTTTTCAAGTGCCGTCCAGCGGTACAGCGCGTCATGGCGCACGGCGGCATCAGGGTGAGTGAACAAGGCGGCGTAACCTGCAATCGGATCGGCCTGCTGGTCGGGGGCAAGCGCACTGATGAACGTTTCGAAAATGTCCGGGTACAGCGCGGCCGCAACGCCGCCCTTGAAGTAGAGCGCTTCAAGTTCTGACTGGCGGGCCAGAAACAGGCCGTAGAGCACCATGGCTGTTACATGCGCCGGGTGTGCCATGGCGTAGGCCACGCTCAGCGTTGCACCCCATGAGCCGCCAAACAGCATCCAACGGTCAATGCCAAGGTGGGTGCGCAGGCGTTCCATGTCGGCGATGAGATGCGGTGTTGTGTTGTGCTCAAGCGACCCGTGCGGTGTTGAGCGGCCTGCGCCGCGCTGATCCATCAGGATGATGCGGTAGCGTTGCGGGTCGAGCAGCCGGGTTATCTCACGCGAAAACCCGCTGCCGGGGCCGCCATGCAGATAGAGCACAGGCGTACCTGACGGTGTGCCGCATTCCTCAAAGTAGATGCTGTGGCCCTCTTCCGGTGGCAGGTGGCCGGTCGAGTAGGCTTGGCTTGTGGGGTGGAGCGGCAGCATCTGGTGTTTGAATGTCCTAAAAAAGAAAACGGCCCGGACGCTGATGCATCCGGGCCGTCAATTCTTCAAGTCCTAAAGACCGTGGCGATTAGCCAACGACTTTCAGGTTTTCGGCAGACATCTTGCCGTTGCGGCCTTCCTGGAGTTCAAACTCCACGACCTGGCCTTCGTCAAGGCTGGCAAGGCCAGCTGCCTGAACGGCTGTGATGTGCACGAAGGCGTCTTTGCCGCCATCGTCGGGCTGTACGAAACCGTAGCCCTTTTTCATGTCGAACCACTTAACGGTTCCCTGCATCTTGATAGTCCTTCTTTCGGATCGTAACGGCAGATTTGTAGGCCGATTGATCTAATGTACCGCCGTTAGCAACATGCCTGGGCGGGCATTCGCAACCACTTGCCGAAAGTCCTAAATGCGCCGTTGTTCGGTGACGTCGTCGGATAAGGGGCAGGGGAAGTCGAATAGGCTTTTGGACCATGCTTTTTTTTTGCACTTTTTGCAATCACTTTCGGATTTGGCAATTTGTGCCCTGCGGCATGAAAAATCCAAGATTTTGGCGGTGTACAGTGCATCAGCGGGTGGCTTGCTCGCGCTAAGGCGCTATGCTCCCTTGCCACGCAGATGCGGGGCAACCCCGCCTGCAAAACAAAAATACGACCAACAGGGACTGCTCACACACCATGCCGCGTTTGACGTCCGCCATTCAGCCCAAGAGCGACCAGTTCAGGCACAACGCTGCCGCCATGGCGGCGCTGGTTGATGATCTGACCGCAAAGTCACAGGGCGCGTCGCTGGGCGGCAATGAGGCGTCGCGCGCGCGCCACATCAAGCGGCGCAAGCTGCTGCCGCGCGAGCGGGTGGCCCGGTTGCTTGACCCCGGCACGCCGTTTCTTGAGCTATCGCCGCTGGCCGCCAACGGCATGTATGACGACGATATTCACGCCGCTGCCATTATCACCGGCATTGGCCGGGTATCGGGGCGCGAATGTATGATCGTGTGCAACGATGCCACCATCAAGGGCGGCACGTATTATCCGGTCACCGTGAAAAAGCACCTGCGGGCGCAGGAAGTGGCGCGGGAAAACCGGTTGCCCTGCATCTATCTGGTTGATTCAGGTGGTGCGAACCTGCCCAACCAGGCCGAGATTTTTCCCGATCGCGAACATTTCGGGCGGATTTTCTTCAATCAGGCCACCATGTCGGCGGAAGGCATTGCCCAGATTGCGGTTGTCATGGGCTCATGCACAGCAGGTGGGGCGTATGTACCGGCCATGTCTGACGAGACCATCATCGTGCGCAATCAGGGCACAATCTTTTTGGGCGGGCCGCCGCTGGTGAAGGCTGCCACTGGGGAAGTGGTGACGGCGGAGGATCTGGGCGGCGCGGATGTGCATTCGCGCAAGTCCGGCGTGACGGACCATTATGCGCAGGACGATGCCCATGCGCTGGCCATCGCGCGGCAGATCGTCAGTACCCTGAACACACGCAAGCCGTGTGAAATAGAAGTCCGCGCGCCGCGCGCACCTTTGTATGACGCAAGTGAGCTGGACGGCGTCGTGCCCGCCTCGCTCGCCACCCAGTATGATGTGCGCGAAGTGATCGCGCGGCTGGTGGACGGTTCTGAGTTCGACGAGTTCAAGAAGCTGTATGGCACAACGCTGGTCACGGGTTTCGCGCGGCTGATGGGCTATCCGGTCGGTATCGTTGCCAACAACGGCATTCTGTTTTCTGAAAGCGCCCAGAAAGCTGCGCACTTCATTGAGTTGTGTTCACAGCGCGGCATTCCGCTGGTGTTTTTGCAGAACATTTCCGGCTTCATGGTGGGCAGCCAGTATGAAGCGGGCGGTATTGCCAAGGACGGCGCCAAGATGGTGACGGCGGTGGCCACCGCGCAGGTCCCCAAGTTTACGGTCATCATTGGCGGATCCTACGGGGCGGGCAATTATGGCATGTGCGGGCGGGCTTATTCGCCGCGCTTCATGTTTGCGTGGCCCAATGCGCGGATCTCGGTGATGGGGGGCGAGCAGGCGGCCAGTGTGCTTGCCACCGTCAAGCGCGACGGCATGGAGGCGCGCGGAGAAGACTGGAGCGCTGACGAAGAAGAGGCGTTCAAGCAGCCCATCCGCGCGCGCTACGACGAGGAAGGCCATCCTTATTTTGCCACAGCCCGGCTGTGGGACGACGGCATTATTGCGCCGCGCGACACCCGCATGGTGCTGGGGCTGGCCATATCGGCCTCTCTCAATGCGCCGATCAGAAACCCCCATGCGCCGGACAGGTTCGGCGTGTTCCGCATGTAAGGATCAACACCCATGGCCGATGATTTTGTGATGATGGAGCTGACCCGTGAAGGGCTGGCCACCATCACCCTCAACAACCCGGATCAGCACAACGCCTTCAACCCGGACCTTGTATCGGACCTGGTTGACCGGCTGGAAGACCTGCGCGCGAACGCTGACACCGTGCGGGCGCTGGTCATCAGGGCGGAAGGGCCGGTGTTTTCCGGGCTGACTGACTTTGACTGGCTTCCGCATATTGCGCACTACACGGACGATGAAACCGAAGAAGATGCAGAGGCCATTGCCGATGTATTGAGCCGCGTTCGCGACCTGCCGCAGCCTGCTATTGCGGTTGTGAACGGCCCTGCGGCTGGCTACGGGCTGGGGCTGGTGGCCGCCTGTGACATTGTGATTGCCACCTCGCGCGCGCAGTTTGTGTTCTCTGAAATCCGTCACGGGTTTATTCCCGCCCTTGCCGCGCCCTACGTGATTGAAGCGATGGGCATGAGTGCAGCGCGCCGCTACATGCTGACGGGTGAACCGTTTGACGCTGCTGAAGCGCATCGGCTGGGGCTGGTTGATGTGTTGGTTGACGACATGGACGACGCGGCGGCACGTCTGTCGCGTTTCGTTGATCTGATTTTTGCCGCAGCACCTGGTGCGATTGCTTCCACCAAGGGGCTGATTGATGAAGTGACAGGCCTGCCTATTGATGACGAGCTGATTGACGAGCTTGTGGCCGCGCACGGCAAAAACCGCACCGGGGCCGATGCAGCCGAAGGCATTGCCGCGTTCCTTGAAAAGCGTGAGCCGAACTGGCGCGGCTGATGATTTCCACTCTCCTCATTGCCAATCGCGGCGAGATAGCGTGCCGCGTCATTGAAACCGCCCGCGCGAATGGTTTGCGCACGGTGGCTGTCTTTTCCCAGGCTGACGCCACGGCGCGGCACGTGGAGATGGCGGACGAGGCCCATCTGGTGGGGCCTGCCCCGGCGGCGGACAGCTATTTGCGGCAGGACGCCATTCTGGCGGCCGCAAAAGCCAGCGGTGCGGATGCAATCCATCCCGGATACGGGTTTTTGTCTGAAAATGCTGAGTTTGCCGAGGCGTGCGCTGAGGCTGGCCTCATTTTTGTTGGTCCACCGGCAGACGCGATCCGTGCCATGGGCCTAAAGGACCGGGCCAAGGCGCTGATGCAACAGGCCAGCGTGCCGGTTGTGCCTGGGTATCACGGTGATAATCAGGATGCGGCGTTTCTGGCCGGGCAAGCAGAGCAAATCGGCTATCCGGTGCTTATCAAGGCCGTGGCGGGCGGTGGTGGCAAGGGGATGCGCCGCGTTGACGCTGCAAGTGAGTTCGACAAGGCACTGGCGTCGGCCATGCGCGAGGCCAAGGCAGCATTTGGCGACGACCGCGTTTTGATTGAGAAGTTTGTCGCCAGTCCGCGCCACATTGAAGTACAGGTTTTTGCGGACGCGCATGGCAACGTGGTGCATTTGTTTGAGCGGGACTGCTCGGTGCAGCGACGGCATCAAAAGGTGGTTGAGGAGGCCCCCGCGCCGGGCATGACCGATGATATGCGCGCGGCGATGGGCAAGGCGGCCTGCGAGGCGGCGCGGGCCATCGGCTATCGCGGGGCGGGCACGGTTGAGTTCATTGCGGATGCCTCAGACGGGCTGCGGATGGACCGGTTCTATTTCATGGAAATGAACACGCGGCTTCAGGTCGAACATCCGGTGACGGAGATGATTACCGGACAGGATCTGGTGGACTGGCAATTGCGCGTTGCCGCCGGTGAGCCTTTGCCGCTGGCGCAGGATGACCTTGAGATTTCAGGCCATGCTGTTGAAGTGCGGCTGTATGCGGAAGACCCCAACAAGCAGTTTTTTCCTTCCACCGGCACGCTCAAGAAGTTCCGGATACCGCAGGAGGAGGAGGGTGTTCGCATCGACTCCGGTGTGCGAACAGGCGACGAGATCAGCATTTATTATGACCCGATGATCGCCAAGCTCATTGGCTGGGGTGAGACGCGTGATGCGGCGCGGGCACGGCTGGATGGTGCACTGCGGCAGGTTGAGGTAGCAGGTGTTGCCACAAACGCCGCGTTCCTGCGCGCGGTTATCAATCACCGCGTGTTCGCGTCCGGCGAAATGGACACGGGCTTTATTGAGGCACATCTGGCGGAGCTTGTGCCGGGCACCGGTGCAGCACGTGAAAGCCATGTGGTGCTGGCAGCGCTTGCTGTGGCGCATCACCGGCTACAGATGGCAAGCCGTGGCAGCGCCAGCGACCCCTATTCGCCGTGGAACGACACCGGCGGGTGGCGGTTGTTTGGCACTGCCGGTGAAACCATTACATTGGGCGAGGGGGGCGATACCCATCAGGTGGCGCTTATATATGGCCGGGACCGTGTGGACGCTTCGCTGGGGGAGATACATGCACATATGATGATGCAGGGCTGGGGCGGGGTCGAGATGCGTGCAACGGTAAATGGCGCACTGATGAAAGCCGGTGTTCATATGGAGGACCGGGCCATCAGCATCATGCGCGACGGGGCGACGTGGCAGTTTACCATTCCTGATCCGCTTGACGTTGATGCTGCTGATACGGGTTTGACTGGGGGTGTCGTCGCGCCGATGACCGGCAAGGTTACGCAGGTGTGGGTCAAAGCAGGTGATCGCGTTCAGCGCGGCGCGCCGCTGGTGGCGCTTGAAGCCATGAAGATGGAGCACACTTTGTCAGCGCCTGGCGATGTAACTGTGGCGGATGTTCTGGCCGCGGCAGGCGACCAGGTGGAAGGCGGTGTCACGCTCGTGGTTTTTGAACCGCAGGACGGTTAGACTTGCGCCCATGACGCTTCACCTCATCAAGCTTTGCGTTGGTGCCACCAGCATCGAGGACCTTGCCGACTGGCAGGCGTTGGTGCTGGCCGGCAAGACCGGCTACGGCAAGGTCGATAAGCTGTTTCACACAACCCGCATGACGCCCAAGCGTGGCGACGAGTTGCTGAACGGCGGGTCGTTATACTGGGTGATGGCGGGGACGATCAGGGTGCGCCAGAAGCTGCTTGATATTGAAGGCTTCACTGACAGCGAAGGTATCAAGCGGTGTCGGCTGGTGCTCGACCCGCCGCTGATTGCAACGCGTCCTGCGCCGCGCAGGCCATTTCAGGGCTGGCGGTATCTTGAGGCAAAGGATGCGCCTGTGGATCTGGGCAAGGCGGGCGACGGCACGCAGGACATGCCGCCGGACATGCAGGCAGAACTGTTGGAGCTTGGGCTGTTATGATTTCAGGACATGTTGCCGTCGGCCTGATTGTGGGTGCAGCGCTTGCCTGCTCGACGCTTGTCTCATCGCCCGCGCAAGCGGCAGGGGCGTGTCTCACCATGCCGCTCGTATTTGAAACCCGCACCGCGCAGGGCTGCCCCGATGCTGCTTCACTTGAAAGCCTGATGGATGCGCCGCTGCCCATCGGTCCGCGGTCGTCCTCAACGGGTGTGCGGGCAGGGGTGACGTTGACGGACGCTGCCGACGATACCACCACACGGTCAGTGCGCGCCTGCCGTGACTATGCCGACCTGACCCGTCAGGGCTGGTACGCGGCGACGCAGATGGAAATGAACTTTGAGGGGTTCATGCGGGTTGCCTGCGGGTCGCTGTTTGCGCTTGCGGCATCGAATGAGGCCACCATATCGCGGTTTGACGCTGAAGCGGTCGGCTTTCAAACCCTCTCGCTGCTGCCGCCGGATATTCTGCCAGCGCTTGCCCCTGATACCGAGGATGCGCTTGCAACGCTCAAGAGTGCAAACTTCAGCGTTGGCAATATGGTGGCCACGGGTGACGTGCTGACCCGCTCAGGGGCACCGGAACAGCTTGAACTGGCCTATGCGGGCTCGGCATCAACCTACGGCGAGGTGGCGCGGGGTGACTTCAACGGCGACGGTGAGATGGATCTTCTGGTCTATGCCCGTCACGAAGCGGTCAGCGGGTCACTGCGCTGGTACGAGCTTTTCGCGCTCGCCTATCACGATGGTGCGCTCATCTATGAGCGGTTTGAGCCTGCGGGTCTGGATCAACTGGACGCTGGTCAATAGTCAGGCCGCTCAGGCGCTGCGGGGGTCGAGATTGTCGATCAGCCGCGTTTTGCCCAAAACGCCTGCTCCGAGCACCCGCATTGGCTGACCTGCCTTGATGTCTGCGCTGGTAAGTGGCGCGAGGCTTTCCGCGTGGCGTATGGCAACGTAGTCAATGCGTGCAAAGCCTGCTGCCAGAAGCTGACTGATTGCCTTTGTCTCGGTGGTGCGCGGATCGTCACCGGCAAGGGCCGCGCGGCCTGCTGCCTTCAACGTGATGTTCAGCACGGGTGCTACCTGCCTTTCCTCCTTGCTGAGATAGGCATTGCGGGATGACATGGCCAGGCCGTCAGGCTCGCGGATGGTGGAGCCGCCAATGATTTGCGTTGGAATATCGAGGTCGCGCGTAAGACGGCTGATAACCTGAAGCTGCTGGTAGTCTTTTTCCCCGAAAACAGCCACGTCTGGCAGAACCTGCAGCAGCAGCTTTGTGACGACCGTGGCGACGCCGCCAAAAAAGTGTGGCCGGTGATCGGTCTCAAGGCCAAGGGCCGGGCCGTCAAGGCTCACGGTTGTTGAAAAGCCGTCCGGGTACATCTCATCGGGGGTTGGTGCCCACAGCATCGACACTCCGCGGGCATCAAGTTTGGCGCGGTCGCCCTGCTCATCGCGCGGGTAGCGGTCAAGGTCTTCGCCGGGCGCAAATTGGGTTGGGTTTACAAACAGGCTGACGGCCACCTCGTCGGCGTGCCGGCGGGCGAGATCAACGAGGGTCAGGTGGCCTTCGTGCAGAGCGCCCATTGTGGGCACCAGCGCGATGCGCTTTCCGGACTGGCGGCACGTCTTGACCCATGAACGCAGGGTTGAAACGGTGCGGGTGGTTTCAATCATACAAATGAACTTTCGGCAAAATCTAACGCTCCGGGTACGGAGTGTACCGTAAAATGCAGCTATCTGGCACGCCCTTCGCATCCACGGATAGAGTGATAGTAGCAAGAATGGCGGATTTCTGAGCCATATGCACAACGCCTGTGAAGAATGTGTGCCAATGCGGGATTGCATGGCTGTTCTAAGTTGACTTGGGCACTGCTGCGCACACAATATCGGCTTGTTAAACGGGGGTTTCAGACGTGCATTCGGGGAAAGTCATAAGCGTGCGTTCGCGCACCAGGGGTAATGGTGGCGCAGGCCCTGAGGGGCGGCGCGGACACGTTATCGTGCTGGGCAATGAAAAGGGCGGGTCGGGCAAGTCCACCAGCGCCATGCATATCATTGCCGGCCTGATGAAGGCGGGCTTCAAGGTCGGATGCATTGATCTTGATTGCCGCCAGCGTTCCATCACCCGCTATCTTGAAAACCGCCGCCAGTTGTGTGATCGCACCGGCCTGCGGCTGACGTTCCCGCGCAACGAAGTGATTGACCCCTCGACGCTTGACAGCCGGGAGGCATCCCAGCGCGAGGAAGAAGCAGCGTTCGAGCAGGCCTTGTTTGAGCTGCGTGCCACCTGCGACTTTGTGGTGGTGGATTGTCCGGGCTCGGATGTTTTTCTGTCGCGCGTCGGCCATCGCTGCGCGGACACGCTGATTACGCCCATGAACGATTCATTCGTTGACTTCGATCTGCTGGGCAAAGTGGACCCGGACACCAACGAAGTGAAAGGCCCCTCCATCTACAGCGAAATGGTGTGGGAGGCGCGCAAACGCAAAGCCATGGTTGAGGGCAAGTCCATCGACTGGGTGGTAATGCGCAACCGGCTGTCGCATCTGGACGCCAAGAACAAGCGGCGTGTCGAGCAGGTGCTGACCAATCTGGCGGGCCGTATCGGCTTCAGGTTGGCGCCGGGCTTTGGCGAGCGGGTGATCTTCCGCGAAATGTTCCCGATGGGGCTGACACTGCTGGACATCATGGATGATAAGTCCGGGGTGCCGCTGTCCATGTCGCACGTGGCGGCACGCCAGGAAGTGCGGGATCTGCTGGCCGCACTGAGGCTGCCGGGTCTTACGCTGTCAGCCGAATCAGATGCAGCCCAGGTTGGCTGAAAAGTGCGGTCGCTTTGGCTGCTGCGTTGATCCGATATGGGTTGGCAAGCCGGTGGTTCCGCCCCATCTTTAGCCTCATGGCATGTATTTTATCTGACGGTCGCTAATGGCCGACAAGGGAAAATCGATCGACCGTTCGGCGCAGACCGGGCGCGCGGCTGACCGTGCAAGCGTTGACCGGTTTTTGAGCAAGGTTGCGGCCACACCGCCGCCTGTTCACGGCAATACGCGCGGGCGGTTGCTGTTCATCATGGACGCAACCCTGAGCCGCCAGCCCACCTGGGACACTGCGCTGTCATTGCAGGCACAGATGTTTGATGTGACGGCGTCGATGGGGGGGCTGGATGTGCAACTGGCCTATTTTCGCGGACATGGCGAGTTCAGGGCAAGTCCCTGGGTGAGCGAGCCCGCCGCTTTGGCGCGCGCGATGACGGGTGTGCAGGTGCGCGGTGGGCATACGCAGATATGCCGTGCTCTGCGCCACGCCATCAGCCAGGCCCGTGAAGCGCCGGTTGCAGCGCTTGTTTATGTGGGTGACTGCATGGAAGAGGCTGCAGACGATGTGTGTGCGGCGGCAGGCGAACTGGGGTTGCTGGGGGTGCGTGCCTTCATGTTTCAGGAGGGCTATGAGCCTGCTGCTGAACGCACGTTCAGGGAGGTGGCGCGGCTGACCGGCGGGGCATTCGCCCGGTTTGATGCAGGAGCTGCGGACCAGTTGCGCGACCTGCTGCGCGCCGTGGCGGTGTATGCCAGCGGCGGGCGCAGGGCGCTTGCCAACCACGCGGCATCCGGCTCTTCTGCGATCCGCCAACTCACGCATCAGGTTAAGTAGGAAACGCATCACGCCATGGGCTTTTTTGCACTTTTTGTCTGCCTGCTCGGCGCAGCCATTCTGTTGGTGTTTGCTGCCGGAAACATGCCTGCGGCAACGCTGGCGAAAGTGGTGCGCTATACGGGTGGTGGTCTGCTGGCAATTGTGACGCTGTTTTTGGGCCTCACCGGACGGCTGGGGCTGGCGATCCCCGCAGGCATGGCATCCTACGCCCTGTTCCGCGGTGATCTGGGGCGGCTGGGGTCGCTTGGGCGCGGGTTTCCCGGCATGGGCGGCGGCAGTGGACGCGGTCCGTCGCAGGGGCAGAGTTCGGACATTGAAACCGAGTGGCTCACCATGTGGCTGGACCATGACAGCGGCGAGATGGGCGGTCGTGTCAGACAGGGCCGGTTTGAAGGGGCTGAGCTTCAGAATCTGAGTGAAGCCGATGTGATGGCGCTGCGGTCTGAACTCGTGCGTGACGCAGACAGCCTGCGGTTGCTCGATAGCTACATTGAGCGGGTGTATGGCGGTTCTGGCGGTGCTGGCGAGGCGGGTGAGGGCACATACCAGGACACACACTCTCAATCGCGGCAGGAGCAGCCGTCACGGTCGGCGTCCGGTATGAGCCGTGACGAGGCCTATGAGGTTCTTGGGTTGTCGCCAGGGGCGGGCATTGACGACATCAAAAAAGCGCACCGCAACCTGATGCAGAAGTTTCATCCCGACAAGGGCGGGTCATCCTATCAGGCGGCAAAACTCAATCAGGCGAAGGATATTCTGCTTGCGGCAGCCAAAGCCTAGCGCCCCGAAAGCCTAGCACCCAGTTTGCTGAAATCTAGTTTGCAGATGGCGCGTACCAGTCGTCCGGCGGGACGGTGATGCAACTTATGCCTTCGCGGATCAGGGTGTTGCAGGCGTTGCGTGCCTGGTCCTCACCGCCAAAGCCTGTGAAGCGAGAGCGATAGAGTGTGCGCGAAGCGGTTTTGACGGGCACGGTGGCCGGGCCTTTGCCCTGCAATACGCCCGGTGCGCGCGAAACAGCCGCCTGAATGCGTCGGCCGGCTTCCTCGGCATCTGAATAGGCCCCGATCTGAATGCGCCATGCGGCAGCGGCTGCGGGCGCAGGGAGCGTTGTAAGCGTTGGGCGCGGGCTGCTGTCAGCGAATGCAACCTGCTGTGCCGCATCAACGCTGCCCATCCCAGTTTCTGCGGTGCTGGTCGCTGCGGTACCTGTTGCCGAGATGTTTCCCGGTGCGCGTTCGCGGGCGTTGGCAGGGGATACCAACCAGGCCGTTACATCCTTGAACCCGGAGGTTGTTGCCACATCAAGGCGGCGTTGTTCCGGGGCTGGCTTGGGCACGGTAGCAGACTGGGGCACGGTAGCCGACTGGGGCACGGGTGCCGGGGCAATAAGCGCTGCAACTTGTTGTGGTGATGCGGGCGCCGCCACGGGGTGTGGTGCAACTGGTGCGGGCAGTTGTTGGGCGGTGGCTGCTGCGGCAACGATCTGCGGTCGGGCGGGAGCCGCGGGCTCAGGCCGCAGGCGTGGAATGGGTGCCGTTGTGGCTATCGACATATGGCCCCGACGCGGAACGCGGCCAAAGGCTTCGTCGAGAATGTCCACCATATGGGCGTCGCGGGCGCGCGGGGTCTTGCCGCCGAGTACCACGCCCACCAGATGCTTGCCGTCGCGAATGACCGAGGCTGTGAGGTTGAAGCCCGAGGCGCGGGTGTACCCCGTCTTGATGCCGTTAGTGCCTTCGTAGTCGCCCAGCAGGTTGTTGTGATTGTTGAACACGCGACCACGGAAGTTGAAGCTCTCAGTGCTGAAATACGGATAGAACTGAGGGAAGTCATCCATTACGCGCTGGGCCAGCGTGGCCATGTCGCGGGCTGTCGTGATTTGGCGGTTGTCGGGCAGCCCGTGAGGGTTGCGGAATGTTGTGCGCGCCATGCCAAGCTTGCGGGCCTTGGTGGTCATGAGCTGCGCAAACTTGCGCTCGCTACCGGAGATGCCTTCCGCCACCACCATG
Source organism: Pyruvatibacter sp. (assembly GCF_040219635.1). Lineage (NCBI taxonomy): Bacteria > Pseudomonadati > Pseudomonadota > Alphaproteobacteria > Hyphomicrobiales > Parvibaculaceae > Pyruvatibacter > Pyruvatibacter sp. Next base: position 427,847 of record NZ_JAVJSC010000002.1, on the reverse strand, counting down.
GCCACGTCGTTGGCCGATTTGGTAATGAGCGCCAGCATGGCTTCTTCAACGGTGATGGTATCGCCTGCGTCCAGCCCCAGCTTAGAGGGGGCCTGCGCGGCGGCGTTTTCAGAAACCGGCCATTTTGTGTCGAGCTTGATATTGCCCTTGGCTAGCTCCTCGAACACGATGTAGAGCGTCATGATTTTTGTCAGCGAGGCGGGGTAGCGGGCTTCGTCTGCGTTGCGCGCAAAAAGCACGCGGCCTGAATATTTATCAAGGACCAGCGCTGCGTATTTGGGCTTGGCAGAGGCAGGCGCTACAGCCACGAGCGATGTCGCCACAAAAATCATTGCCACCATCGCGGCAAATGCGCCCAGACGCGTGGCAAGACGGGCTGCAAGGCCCACGCTGCTAATGCCCGGTTTTGACGACAGATATTCCCGCAACGGGTGTGTCCCCCCTGAACTACGCATCTGACCCATCCCCCGATGGACCTTTTTGGCGGCAAACGCGCCAAATCTGCCTTGTTTTGAACCGAAAACCCGTCCGGTCCGCCAAGGCCCCCACATCTTCCCCCTACGGTATGCAGGTTCAGTGCCGAGGGCAAGATGGTGCCATGACCTAAGCAGACGCAATTTACCCGCGTGTGTGTTGCGATTTGGGCCATCAGGCCTGAACTTAAATGTGTCTGACATCCGCCCTGCCTCAAGGGGTGCGGTGAGCGTGTCTGCCGGGTGCGCCGCACTGCACTCAAGATCGCCTTGCTGCGTTACAAAACAGTTAACGAAACTTAACGTTTGTGAGGTGCTGGAACAGGATTGGCCAGACCGGGGGCTACAGGCCTGAAGCTCTTGAACGGACCAGTGCCCTATTGATTTTCAGTTTGGGAAATGGCGCGCGGCATATTAGGTTTGCTGCATGGCACACAAAAAAGGAATCACATCAGGCACTCCCGTGCTTGATTTCAAGCATCTGAAGCTCAAAGGCACGCCGAATGAATATCTGGTGGCGCCGGACGATCTTTGTCAGGACGCGGTTCCGCACCGGCCAGCGGACATTTATGATGTTCCGTCAACCGAGTTGCGCGATGCCATCATGCATGTCGTTTCGCGCCAGTCGCGGGTGGAACTCAGCGGCATGAACGAAGAGGCGAAGGCCTTTGAGTTTGTTCACTATTCCGCAGTGCTGAACTTCAAGGATTTTATCTCTGTACGGGTTCTGCCCCATGGGCATACGCAGTCCACGATTGCGATCTTCAGCCGCTCCAAAACAGGATATTACGATTTTGGCGTGAACCGGAAGCGCGTCGAGGCGTGGCTTGAGGAACTGGAAGGCGAGATCATCCGCTAGTGCTGATTTGTGTGGCTTTGCGCCCGCCTTCACATTCGCTAATTTGGCCCCATATGATGTGGTATTGTGCCAATTATCCCGATTATGCAGATCGCGCTTTGCACTATCCCGTGTCTGAACTCCGGTGTCCGAGCTCCCGTGACTGAACTGATGACCGCACCCGATTTTAATTTTGATGACACGCGCACCGCACTGCCGGTTGCAGCGTCGCGCCTGCATCCCGATGAGCCTGATGGATCAGACGAGCCACCGGGGCGGGGCGGGTCCGACACGGGTGTCATCACCAAGACCAAGCCTAAAACCAAAAAACCGTCGCTATACAAAGTGCTGCTTTTGAACGACGATTACACGCCCATGGAGTTTGTCATTCATGTGCTGGAGCGGTTTTTCAACATGGGCGCGGAAGATGCGACGCGGGTGATGCTCCATGTGCATCAAAACGGCGTAGGTATATGTGGCGTGTTCACCTACGAGGTGGCTGAAACAAAAGTCACTCAGGTGATGGACTTTGCGGGGCAGCATCAGCACCCCCTGCAATGCACGATGGAGAAAGAGTGAAGTTCAGTTGGCGGGTCAGGCCCTGTCGGCCAATTCAGGAGTAGTCAGCGTTGCCATCATTTTCCCGCAGTCTTGAAGAGGGCCTTCATCGGGCCCTTGCCCTGGCCAATGAGCGCGGCCACGAATACGCAACGCTTGAGCATCTGTTGCTGTCTTTGATCGACGACCAGGACGCTGCCGCCGTCATGCGGGCGTGTAGCGTTGATGTTGATAAGCTGCGCATGGACCTTGTGTCGTATATCGACACCGAGCTTGCCAATCTGATCATTACCAGCGGCGAGGACTCCAAACCCACCGCCGGGTTCCAGCGGGTTATCCAGCGCGCCGTCATTCATGTGCAGTCATCGGGCCGCGAAGAAGTGACCGGGGCCAATGTGCTGGTGGCGATTTTTGCAGAGCGTGAAAGCCATGCCGCCTATTTCCTGCAGGAGCAGGACATGACGCGGTATGACGCTGTGAACTATATCAGCCACGGCATTGCCAAGCGCGCTGACATGGCCGAAACGCGCACGCCGCGCGGCGCGTCTGAGGAAGACGAGAGTGACGAGCGTGGGGCCAAGGAAGGCTCGGAGGCGCTCGATACCTATTGCGTAAACCTCAACGAGAAAGCCGCAAAAGGCAAGATTGACCCGCTGATCGGTCGTGACGCGGAGATTGACCGCACCATACAGATTTTGTGCCGCCGCTCGAAGAACAACCCGCTGTTTGTGGGTGATCCTGGTGTCGGCAAAACGGCGATCGCCGAAGGATTGGCGCGCAAGATTGTCAACGGCGAAGTGCCGGAGGTGCTGAAGGACGCCACCATCTTCTCCCTCGATATGGGAGCGCTGCTGGCGGGCACGCGCTATCGCGGTGACTTTGAGGAGCGGCTGAAGGCGGTGGTGAAGGAACTGGAACAGTATCCTGGTGCTGTCATGTTCATTGACGAAATCCACACTGTCATCGGTGCCGGTGCCACATCTGGTGGTGCGATGGATGCGTCAAACCTGCTGAAGCCTGCTTTGCAGAACGGTGAGTTGCGTTGCATCGGGTCCACGACCTACAAAGAGTATCGCCAGCACTTTGAAAAAGACCGTGCGCTAGTGCGGCGGTTCCAGAAGATTGACGTGGCAGAACCGTCCGTGCCCGATGCGATCAAAATCCTCAAAGGCCTGAAACCGTATTTTGAGGACTATCACAAGATCCGGTACACCAACGACGCTATCAAGACGGCGGTGGAACTTTCAGCGCGCTACATGCACGACCGCAAGCTGCCGGACAAAGCCATTGATGTGATCGACGAGGTGGGCGCGTCGCAGATGCTGCTGCCTGAGAGCCGTCGCAAAAAGACGGTCGGGGTGAAGGAAGTGGAAGCGGTTGTCTCCACCATGGCGCGCATTCCGCCCAAGTCTGTTACCAAGACGGACACAGAAAAGCTCAAGAGCATCGACACTGATCTGAAGCGCGTTGTGTTCGGGCAGGATGAGGCGATCACCGCCTTGTCGGCGGCCATCAAGCTGGCGCGGGCGGGGTTGCGGGAGCCTGAAAAGCCGATTGGCTCGTATCTGTTTTCCGGCCCCACCGGCGTTGGCAAAACGGAAGTGGCGCGGCAACTGGCCTCGATCATGGGGGTCGAGCTTCTGCGCTTCGACATGTCGGAATATATGGAGCGCCACACGGTATCGCGCCTCATCGGTGCGCCTCCGGGCTATGTGGGCTTTGACCAGGGCGGTCTGCTGACCGACGGCATCGACCAGCATCCCCATTGCGTGTTGCTGCTGGATGAAATTGAAAAAGCGCACCCTGATCTGTTCAACATCTTGTTGCAGGTGATGGATCATGGGTCGCTGACAGACCACAACGGCAAAAAGATCGATTTCCGCAATGTGATCCTCATCATGACCACCAATGCGGGCGCGTCTGACATGCAAAAGCCACCCATCGGCTTTGGCCGCACCAAGCGGGAGGGCGAGGATTTTGAAGCGATCAAGAAGATGTTCACGCCTGAGTTCCGCAACCGGCTGGACGCTGTCATTCCGTTTGCTGGTCTCTCGCAGGATGTGATCGCGCGCGTGGTCGAGAAGTTTGTGCTTCAGCTTGAAGTGCAGCTTGCAGACCGCAACGTGACCATTGAGCTGTCCAAAGCCGCCAACGCATGGCTGGGTGAACGCGGCTTTGACGAGCACTTTGGTGCGCGTCCGCTGGGCCGCATCATTCAGGAGCACGTCAAGAAACCGCTGGCTGAGGAACTGCTGTTCGGCAAGCTCACGCGGGGCGGTGTTGTGCATGTGGACGTGAAGGACGACGCGCTGACATTCGCGTTTGAGTCTGCGCCTCCGCCACCCAGCCGCAAGAAGAAGGGCGGCAAGAAACCCGCTGCGAAGGTCACAAAGTAGGCTTTCCGGATAACAAATCAAAACCGGCGGTGGTGCGTTGCACGACCGCCGGTTTTTCTTTGGCTGACTGCCGCCTATCGGGTTTGGCTGAGGCGGAAAACCTGCGCCAGATGCTCCGAGGAAAAATAGATGCTGTCATCCGGGCCGACGGCGATGCCGGTAGGCATGAACACTTCGGGGCCTTCCTCCGGCACGACGCCGAACGGCAGGCCGGAAGCGATGACGGTTTTTTCGCCGGTTGCCGGGTCCGCAATGGTGATGCGCTGCGCAGCGGCCTCTGCAATCACGATTTGGCCGGTACTCAGAAAGTCAAACCCTTCCGGGTTGCTGAGGCCATCCACAATCACATCAGGCACGCCTGAGTCCGTCAGGCGGATGATACGCCCGCCCAAAGTTTCAGACACATAGACCGGACCATCGGGACCTTCCGCCATCATCGCCGGGCCTTCCAGCCCTTCAATCATGTCAACGCGGTCGTCCCAGTTGTCACCGCCGGTATAGACAATGGTGCCGCGTGCATATTCTGTGACCATCACAAACCCGTCGCCACGGGGCAGGGCCTCTGTCGGCGTGGTGAACCCGTGATGCACGCCCAGCGATGCGCCGGTCTTAGCGTCAAACAGTTGCACGGCCCCTGCGGTAAGTCCGGCAGCGCCGATTTCTCCGCCTGCTGCCGCAACACTCAGCGGGTAATCCATTTCCTGCGCAAACACGCGGGCGATCTCTTCAACGGTGCCGGTTTCAAGATCAATGGCGCGAAAGGCAAAAACGTCTGCCACGTAAAGTTTTTTACCGTCTTCGCTGATGGCAATGTCGGCGGCGACTGCAAGGGGGCCGGACACCAGGGCTTTGCTTTCGCCGGTCTCCACATCCACTTCAATGATGGCGTTGTCGGCCATGTTGGAAATGTACAGCGTGTCGTCAGGGGCAAAGGCCAGATTGTCGATGGCGGGTTTCACACGCGCGACGACCGTTTTATTGCCGGATGCCACATCCACGCGGATGATTTCGCCAGCCTGCGTGTCGACGGCAAAGAGTTCGTTTTTGGAGTTGAAGTTGACGGCGGCGGGCGTCTGGAACCCGTCCGCGACAACTTCAATCGTGCCGGCCGTCACGTTGACACGAACGACCTGCTTCTTGAACCACAGTGGCCCGTACAGATACCCGTCCGGCCCGAAGTCAAAGCCGTTGAGGCCACCCATGTCTTTCATGACGAGGCGCGGCTCTGTCTGGCCGGTGGGGTCCAGCTCCCACAGGGCGTCACCGGCAAAAACCTGCGTCATGAACAGGCGACCGTCGCTAGTCCAAGCGAGTGAGTTGGTGCCGGGCAGTCCCTCTGCCAGTGTCAGCAATTCGCCGTCAGGTGTGCGGGCAAAGACCTTGCCCTGCAAAAAAGCCGTCCAGGCGATGGTGCCGTCGGGGCCTTCCTCCACATCGTCGGCCATGCCGTGGGGCGGCGCTTCAGCTACCGTGACGGCCCCGCTGGTGCGGTCAATTTCATAAAGTGTGGCGCCTACTACGGAGCCTGCCAGCAACCTGCCATCAGGTGTAACGGTTAACCCGTGAATGCCGTGAAAGGGCGATGGTCCGGTTATGGCTTCCATCGTCCAGTCGTCCGCAAGGGTGGGCTGCGCATTGGCAGGCAGTGAAACTGCCGTGGCGATCAGACAGGCAGCAAGAGTGTGAAAAAGGCGCATGATAGTCCCCCCGGTTGTTTTGTTGGGGGCAGCATACCGCAAACATACGGCGTGTCTCTTATGTGGCGAGTTTCGCCGTGATGCGTCTGGCGTGGTCTGCCAGCACATCGGCTTCCTGCATTTTGCGCGCGTGCAGGTTCATTTCCACACCTTCCCAGCTTGGAATGATGTGGAAATGAATGTGAAACACTGTCTGTCCGGCTGGTGCACCTGAAAACTGCGCGCAGATCACGCCATGCGGGTCAAAGGCACCGCGTACGGCGTGGGCCACCTTGCGCGTGGTGCGGATGAGCGTGGTTGCAGCATCCTCACTCAGGTCAAACATATTGACCGCCGGTTCGCGGGGGATCACCAGCGTGTGGCCTTCCATCATCGGCATGATGTCCATGAAGGCAAATGTCTGGTCGTCTTCATACACTTTGTGAGCAGGTGCCTCGCCGCGCAGTATTTTGGCGAAGATGTTGTTGTCGTCATAGGGCGTTGTGAGGCTCATGGGTCAGTGATCCTGATCGGTTCTGGTCTTTTTGAACGGAGCGTGGCTCAGCAGCATGTCTGCGTCTGCGGCCACATGCTGGCGCTCGCTTGTGAGGTAGCGCTCAACGGCGTCGCGAAAGCTGGGGTTGGGGATGTAGTGCGCCGAGTATGTGAGGCTTGGCACATAGCCGCGCGCCAGCTTGTGGGCACCCTGGGCACCGGCTTCCACGCGCTTCAGCCCGCGCGACAGGGCAAACTCGATGGCCTGGTAGTAGCAGACCTCAAAGTGCAAAAAGTCATGATGCTCCGTACACCCCCAATAACGCCCGAACAGCGTATCCGAGCCGATCATGTTCATGGCACCGGCGATGTAGCGGCCGTTGCGTTTTGCGAAAATAAGCAGAATGTCGTTTGGCACGACTTCGCCCAGCATCGAGAAGCAGGTGCGGGTCAGGTAGGGGGTGCCCCACTTGCGGCTGCCAGTATCCATATAGAACGTGAAAAACGCGTCCCAGTGGTCTTCGGTGATGTCGCTCCCGGTAACCCACTCGATGCTGATATCGTTTTCAACGGCGCGGGCGCGTTCCTTTTTCAGGTTCTTGCGTTTGCGCGAGGCGAGCGCTGTCAGAAACCCGTCAAAGTTGCCATAGCTGTCATCCTCCCAGTGAAACTGCTGGTCGGTGCGCTGCAAAAAGCCGATGCGACCCAGATGCGTCCACTGGTCGTGAGGCAGGAACGTCATGTGGCAGGATGACAGGTCAAGCTGGTTGGTCATCTCGACAAGGGCGGCGGCTACCTGATCTTCGCGCTGTTGCCTGTCGGGTCCGGGGCGTGCGAGCAGACGGCGGCCCGTGGCAGGCGTGAAAGGTACGGACACCTGCAATTTGGGATAATAGCGGCCTCCAGCGCGCTCCCATGCATCGGCCCAGCCGTAATCAAATACATATTCGCCCTGGGAGTGCCCCTTGAGGTAGGCGGGCGCGCAGCCTGCGATGCGGCCGTGCGCATCTTCCACCAGCACGTGGTAGGGCTGCCAGCCGGTTTCAGCGGTGGCCGATCCTGATGCTTCTAGGGCCATCAGGAAGGCATGAGACAGGAACGGATTATAGGGGATATCGCCGCCGGGGTTGGCGCAAGCGTCCCATTGGGCAGCGTCGATGCTGCTCATGCTTTGTGCGGTGCGTGCAATGATTTTTTCGGCGTCACCCATAGGGCCTCACTCTATCTTCTGGCCGTGTGGATGAGAAGGTAGGGCACAGATCAGGGACGAAAAGTCTCGAAAATGATCTGGTCGGCATATCGGGCGGCGGTGTCACGGTGGGCGTCGGTGCGCACTGTCCAGGTAAGCACCGGCAGACCGAGCCTGCGCCGTGCCGTCACAGACCATTGCGGCAGCCGGTTGATATCAAAGCCGATGAAATGCGGGCGGCTTTGCCAGTTGTAGAGCATGTGTCGCAGGGCAAAGCGTTGCAGCCGCGGCATGGTGAGCGCTGAGCCTTCGTCATAGCCGGTAGAAAGCTGGCCGCGAACGATGTCGGGCGCATTGGCGGCAAACCAGCCCATGCTGCGCGGGTTGAACGACATGACGGCAGCAGGGCCTTTGTAGTCAGCCAGCACCTGCGCTGTTCGTTGTTCCAGCGGGCCTTCGTCGCCGGACTTGATTTTGAGTTCGATGACCGGCGTGACGCGACCTGCCACCTGATCCAGAAACTCGCCCAGCGTCTGCATTTTGTCGGTACTGGTTTTGAACGCCACCTTTTTTAGTTCCGCGGCAGTATGGCTTGCGACCTTGCCGGTGCGCTCGGTCAGGCGATCCAGCGTTGCATCGTGAAACACCATTGCTTCGCCGTCGGACGAAAGCTGCAGGTCGCATTCAATGGCGTAGTTGCCGTCGATCGCTGCCTGAAAGGCGGATGGCAGATTTTCAACAATGCCCGGCTCAAGCCCGTGCAGGCCACGATGGGCAACAGGGCGGGCCGTAAGCCAGCCAAGATCGCGGCCCATCAGGCAATCTCGAAAACGGCGTCAATCTCGACGGCGACGTCAAAGGGCAGATTGCTTGCCGCCAGCGCAAAGCGGGCGTGTTTGCCGGCATTTCCGAAGACATCAACCATCAGATCGGAGCACCCGTTGATGACGGCGGGGTGCTGGTCAAAGTCCGGTGTGCCGTTGACAAAGCCGCCGAGCTTTACGCAGCGCGTGACCCGGTCAAGGTTGCCGTCACAGGCCTGACGCAGAGCGGCGAGAATATTGAGTCCACACAGGCGTGCGGCTTTTACGGCATCCTCCTGGCTTATCGTGTCGCCGACCTTGCCGCGAAACGGAAGCCCTGTCGCGTCCACCGGCACCTGACCGGAAATAAAAACCAGGTTTCCGGTGACCACATAAGGCACATAGTTTGCCGCCGGGGTCGCGGGGTCTGTCAGTTCGATAGCCAGCTCCTTGAGCCGTGCGTCAATTCTGCCTGCCATTTGTCCGGTTTCCTCATCGCGTGTAGATAGTGTTCATCTGCTTTTCGCACGCCTTCAGATGAAGCGAAAGTCAGTGCCGCACTTTACTCCTAATTACCGCCAGGCCGATGACAGACCTTTTTGCTGACAGTCCCGTGGCCCATGGCCTGTTCATGCCCGCTGAGTGGGAACCCCATGCGCGGTGCTGGATGCAGTGGCCGCGCCGGGGCAACTTGTGGGGGCCATATATGCCCCAGGCGCTGGTTGCCTATGCGCATGTGGCCCGCACCATTTCGCAGTTTGAGCCGGTGACGATGATTGCGCACCCGGATGACGTTGCCGAAGCCCGTTTCACCTGTGGTGCCGGCGTGGATGTTGTAGGGCTGGCAATTGATGATTCATGGGCGCGCGATACAGGCCCGACTTTCGTCAAGGATCCCGCGCGCGGCGTGGCGGGAGTTCACTGGCAATTCAACGGCTGGGGAGCAAAGTATGCTCACACGGCACATGATGCACGGGTAGGGGCGGACGTTCTCAAGCGGCTGGGAATGCGCTGCTATGAGGCACCGATTGTGCTGGAGGGCGGCAGTTTTACGGTGGACGGCTACGGTACGTTGCTGACCACCGAGCAGTGTCTGCTCAACGCCAACCGAAACCCCGAACTGCATCCGCGCGAAGTGGCTGAGGCGCTGGCGATGTATCTGGGGATCCGCCGGGTGCTGTGGCTGGGGGACGGGTTGGAAGGTGATGAGACCGACGGCCATGTGGATATGGTGGCCTGCTTTGCCGGGCGTGGCCGCGTTTTGCTCAACGCTCCGGCCCCCGGCGAGCCAAATTTTGCAGCCATGCAGGACAACCGCGAGCGGTTGATGCAGATGAAAGACGCTGCGGGCGGGGCGCTCAAGGTCATCGACGTGCCGCAGCCCATACAGGTGCACCATGACGACGGACGTTTGATGCCGCTTTCCTACGTCAATTTCTATGTCGCCAATGGTGCCGTCATCGTGCCTGCCTATGGCGATCCGCGCGACGACGATGCGGCGCAGATTATTGCGGATGCCTTTCCCGGACGCCAATGCGTGCAGGTGCCAGCCCTCGACATCGCGCGTGGCGGTGGTGCCATTCACTGCATTACGCAGCAACAGCCTGAAGGCGACCCGATCAGCCCCTAAGCGTCACTCGGCGGCGTGAAACTGCCTGACCAACGTGGGCGACGCGGCCCGACGGCGCTTGTCGTGATACATTGCCACATCAGCCATATGCATGACCTGCTCAGCCGATGCGTCACTGTCATAGGGGGCAATGCCGAAGCTGGCCTTGAGCGGAATGTGGCTGTGGTTGATTCTGGCGGTTGCCGCGTTGAGCTCTGCCTTGAGTTCGATGGCGCGGTGACGGGCGGGCGCGAGCTCACCATTGACCATGAGGATTGCAAACTCGTCGCCGCCCATGCGTGCCAGATAATCTGTTGTGCGCACACGGGCCGACAAAAAGTCCGAAACGTGCTGCAACAGCGCGTCGCCCGCTGCGTGTCCGTAGGTGTCGTTCACGGGCTTGAAGCCATCAAGATCTATGGCCACGAGCAATCCCTGTTCGTTGTGGCGACGGGCATTGCCAAGGGCGCGGTCCAGCGCATTCGAAAAACCGCGGCGGTTGAGAAGGCCGGTGAGTTCATCCGTCATCGACAGGGTTTCAAGCTGGGCGATACGCGAGCGCTGTTCTGAAATGGTTTGCTGGGCTTCCGCTGCATAGTTGAGAGCGCGCTCGATAAGCTCACGGGTTTCCTTGGGCATTGCGAGTGCGGGCTGCATGACTTTGGGCACAAAGGACGCGTCTTTGTTGCGTGTCACTATGTCTGTTAGTGCCCCCATGCCGGGTGTTGGAACTGTGGCGTGATACATAGCTCATCTACTCCTGTCTGAGCGCCGACCTACAACCCCCGTTGTGCCTTCGGTTTACCGAGGCATCATTGGGGAATGCTGCCTACGGAGCAAGCCGCGTGCCTTTGCCTATTAGTCAAAAAAGTGAGGCTATTTGTGCGTTTTCCGCCAGTGCCGTTTACCATTGCACGGGCAAACACGTGCATTTGTGCCCGGCAACCCGGCACAATTTGCCGCGTGTAATACTCAGCGGTTCCGCGCTAGGTTAAGGCCCATGTCAAACCTGAAAATGCCAACAGCCTTTGCCGCAATTTGCGCCGGACTTTTTTTTCTGGTGCTGGTTGTTTTGCCGCAGTCTGCGTTTGCGGCGAGCGGTCTGATGCCGCATCGCGCGGTCTATGCCATGAACCTGATCGGCAGCGCCGACGGGTCTGATATTGCATCGGTCAAGGGACGGCTGGTGCTGGAATGGCAGGGGTCTGCCTGTGAGGGGTTTGTCACCAGCCAGCGCATCGTCAACCGGATGGGCAGCAAGCAGGGCAATGATTTTGTCAGTGATTTTCGTGTGAATTCATGGGAAAGCGCGGACGGCGATGCGTTCACGTTTTCGATGGTGCACTACATCAACGGAAACAGTGCGGAAGAGATTTCGGGCGAGGTCGAAAACGGCGTGGTTGCATTCACCAAGCCTGAAAAAACATCGTTGGCGTTGCCGGCCGGCACGCTGTTTCCCACAGAACATATCAGGCAGATGCTTGACGCCGCGAAGGCGGGCAAGAAAATCATCACCGCTGATCTGTTTGATGGGTCGGATACGGAACATTATTTCAAGACCACCACATTCATTGGCAGCGGTGGCATCGGCGCACCCGGTGATGATGAGGCGGAGCCTGGTGCGAGCCTGGCGAACGTAAAATACTGGCCATTGCAGATCAGCTATTTTGACCCCTCTGATATTTCCGGTCTGCCTGACTTTGAAATCTCGTCGCGGTTTTATGAGAACGGTGTTTCTACGGGACTGGTTATGGACTATGGCGACCTTGCCATCGGCGCGCGGCTGATTTCGCTCGAACCGTTGCCGGTCCCTGAGTGCTAGCGCACTCACTTACCGTTTGATTTTGTCGGCGGTGATGCCGCGTCCCTTGTCGATGCTTTCCTTGCCATATTTCTCACGCACTTTATCCACGGCTCGTTCCGCCCTGGCGCGTTTGCCGGCGTTGGGGTCCAGCAGGTCGCCTATCTGCGTGCCGCCTGCGGTGACGAGACCGGCTACCCCTATGCCGAGCAGGCGATAGGCGGTGCCGTCGGTTTCAGGCTTCAGCAGCTTTTGCCCGGCCCGGTAAATCACATCCGCAAGCTGGGTGGCGTCCGTCAGGGTCAGGTTTCGCGTGCGGGTTTTGAAGTCACGGGTTTTGAGCTTGAGTACAATAGTGTGGCCTGCAAGGTCTGACGCCTTGCAGCGCGTCGCCACCTTGTCGGACAGGCGCCACAGAATGCCTTCGAGGGTATCGTAGGCCGCAATGTCTTCGTTGAAGGTGGTTTCAGCGCTGATGCTTTTGGTTTCGCGCACGGGCTTCACGTCGCGGGTGTCGTTGCCGCGCGACAGGCGGGCAAGGCGCAGGCCCATCTGGCCGTAGCGCACCAGCAGGTCGTGTTCGTCCATGGTTTGCAGGTCGGCAATCATGGTAATGCCGTCTGCCTCCAGCTTGCCGCGCATGGATTTGCCGACGCCCCATATTTTGCCAACCGGCATGGCGGCAAGACGGGAGAGCGTTTCAGCTTTGCCAATGATGGAAAATCCGCGCGGCTTGTCGAGGTCAGACGCGAGCTTGGCCAGAAACTTGTTATGGCTCAGGCCGACCGAAACTGTGATGCCGATCTCCTGCTCAATGCGCAGGGCCAGCCGCATGAGCGTTTCAGCGGCGCTCATGCGGTGCAGGCGCTGGGTACCGGATAAATCCAGGAAGGCCTCATCGATGGAGACTGGCTCAACCAGCGGCGTAACATCGCGCATCAGGTCACGGACCTGGCGGCCTGCTGTGGCATATTTTTCCATCTGCGGTCTGACCACGACAGCGTGCGGGCACGCTTTCAACGCCTTGAACATTGGCATGGCTGATCCGACACCGTATGTGCGGGCGATATAGCAGGCTGTTGAAACAACGCCGCGCCGCCCGCCGCCTATGATGACCGGCTTGTCGCGCAGTTCCGGCGCGTCACGTTTTTCAATTGCCGCGAAGAACGCGTCGCAGTCGATATGCGCCATGGTGAGATCCGTGAGTTCATCGTGGCGGGCGAGGCGCGGGCTCTTGCATGAGGTGCAGCGGCGGGTGCTGTCGTCATTCGGCGCAAAACAATCGCGGCACAGCGTTGCCATCAGTCTGCCACCGCGTCCGCAGGCCACAGCCATGCGGCGCCTCTGATGCCACTGGACGCACCGTGAGTGTTTTTGACGACCTGCGTTTCCACGGTGTCGGAGAATACATGCTGAGGCAGGTCGGCAGCTATGGCTGGATAAAGATGCTCAAGCTCGCTCAGACCACCGCCCAGAACAATAATATGTGGGTCCAGAATGTTGATAACCATGGCCAGCGCGCGGGCGAGGCGGCTTGTGTGGCGGTTAAGCGTTGCCAGCGCGTCGGTATTGCCGGCACCTGCCTGCTCGACAATTTGTTCAGGTGAAAGCGTTGTCGAAGTAATGCGGGTGTGGTCAGCGGCAAGCGCCGGGCCTGAGCACCATGTTTCGATGCAGCCGTGTTTGCCGCAATAGCATAGCGGGCCTGGATATTCGTCACGTGTCATCCACGGCAACGGCGTATGGCCCCATTCGCCGGTGATGGCATTTGGACCTGAAACAAGACGTGTATTGACGACAAGGCCACCGCCGACGCCGGTACCCAGGATAACGCCGAACACGGTCTGGTGCCGGGCTCCGGCGCCGTCGTGTGCTTCGGAGAGGGCAAAACAATCTGCGTCATTTGCAAAGCGCACGCGGTGGCCAAGGCGTTTTTGCAGATCCAGCGGCAAGGGCTGGCCGATGAGCCAGGTAGAGTTGGCATTTTTGACAAGGCCCGTAGTGGCTGACACCGCGCCGGGCATAGCGATGCCAACCGGGCAGCGGCACCCGGCGGTCTTATCCATATGAGTCACCAGATCCACCAGCATATCGAGGTTGGCTTGGTAGTTACCTGACGGTGTGGGAACGCGCAGGCGGGCAACCTTGCTGCCGTCGGGTGCCATCAGCATGGCTTCGGTTTTTGTGCCGCCAAGATCTATGCCGATGCGCATGGTGCCAGTTTCAGCCGTGCGCGGTGATCGTGGTGGTGATGTGATCTGCCGCGTGGCGCCAGTCGCCGGAGCTTATGTGATGGGCTTCGGGGCTGGGGACCAGTTTGCGCAGGCGCGGGTCGGCCACAAAGTGGATGAGATGCACATGGTCCACAGACTCATGCACCGACTGCAGATTGTGGGGAATGTCATCAAGGAAAAAAACCGGGCGCCCGCCTTTTCGCGCCAGCGCGGCCATGGCTGGCCCCTTGAGGCCGGCGTTCGCTACCAGCGGATAAGGCATACCGCTGTCCAGCAATGACTGCGCGCGGGCATCGCGGCGGTCAAACGGGACGTTGGATAACACCACGATGTCGGCGTGGGCTGACAGGGTTTGCAGGGCATCTGCAGCACCCTCTACAGGTGCCAGCCTGTGTGTTTCAGCCTGAAAGAAAGCCCCAAGCAGGCCGCGCATCTCGGTGGCTTCCACCACATTTCCTGTTGCCTTGTGGCGCACGTTACCGGTGATGGCGAAGCTTTTGAGGCTGATCTCGTAGCCTTCGCGTTCCAGAAATGCTTCCAGCCCTTCCATGAAGCGGAACAAGACTTCGTCTGCGTCGGTGACGATCAGCGGACGGGTGGTATTGAGGGTGAGGGAAGCGATCTGTTCCTCAACGAAGGGATCGAGTGTCATGAAAAATCCAGTTCGATTCAGTTCCAGCCGGGGGATTGCTGGTTGCCGGGTAAAGCGCGACGGGCGCGGGCGGGCGCATCGTCGGGACACTGCTCGCTGCCGGTAAACTCCAGCAGCAGGCGTTCGTTGCCCAAAAGATAGTCCAGAATGGCGGCAAGTCCCTCTTCGGTTTGTGCAAACTGGCGCAGGTCGGCTGGTTGGGTGCCGGTCATCCGCAGGAAACCTTCGATTCGCTGCTGGTCTTCCGCCAGAAATGTGAGCGCCCGCAGCGCCAGTATTTGTGCATCTTCACTATTCAAAACCGCAATTTTCCTTGGGTGTGGCTGCAAATGGCCATTGTGAAACGGTGCCGCTTAAACAGTGCCTTAAACCTTTTGGCCCACAGTCGGCAAAGATGAATTGGCAGACTACCGCGATCAGGCGGTGCCAAGGGAGAGATCACGATGTCCAAACGGGTTTTGATTGTTGAGGACAACGAGCTGAACATGAAGCTGTTTCATGACCTGCTCGACGCTCATGGCTATGAGACCATCCAGACCCGCGACGGCATGGAAGCGCTGGAGTTGGCGCGCTCTGAACGTCCCGACCTGATTTTGATGGACATTCAACTGCCGGAAGTTTCAGGCCTTGAAGTCACCAAGTGGCTGAAGGAGGACGACAGCCTTCGCGCCATTCCGGTGGTGGCGGTGACGGCCTTTGCCATGAAGGGCGATGAGGAAAAAATCCGCCAGGGTGGGTGCGAAGCGTACATCGCCAAGCCCATTTCGGTGGCCCAGTTCATGGAAACCGTGCAGCGGTTTTTGGGTTAACACGCAGCCAGGAGTATTTTCATGACGGCGCGTGTTCTTGTGGTTGATGATATTCCCGCCAACGTCAAACTTCTCGAAGCCAAGCTGACGGCTGAGTATTTTGATGTCTCGACCGCATTTAACGGGCGCGAAGCGCTGGAAGCTGCGGCAGCCGAGAAGCCGGACATCATTCTGCTTGATGTGATGATGCCGGAGATGGATGGCTTTGAGGTCTGCCGCCGTCTCAAGTCGCGCCCTGAAACCCAGCATATCCCCGTCATCATGGTGACGGCGCTGGATCAGCCGACAGACCGGGTGACAGGTCTTGAAGCGGGTGCGGATGATTTTTTGACCAAGCCTGTTGATGACATTGCCCTGATGGCGCGGGTGCGCAGTCTTGTGCGTCTCAAGCTGATGACTGACGAACTGCGGATGCGTGAAACGACATCCGACAAGCTGGGGCTGATGAACGAGGCTGAAGCACTGCACCGCGCGGGCAGCGGCATGGGCCGGATTTTGGTGGTGGAAGACCGCGAAACATCTGCACGCCGCATTGCCGAAAGCCTGCGCGACCAGAACCGCGTTACCATTGAAAGCGATGCGCGGGAGGCTTTGGTGCGGGTCGGCGGTGAAGATTATGACCTGGTGGTGGTCAGTCTCTCGCTTGAGCGCTCAGACGGCTTGCGCTTTTGCTCGCATCTGCGCTCTGAAGATCGCACGCGCAACGTGCCTATTCTGGCGATTGTCGAGAATGGGGATACGGCGCGGCTGGTGCGGGCGCTTGATATGGGCGTGAACGACTATTTGATGCGTCCGGTGGACCGCAATGAGCTGACGGCGCGGGTGCGCACACAGCTCAAGCGCAAACGCTATCAGGATGTGTTGCGGCAGAACCTGCAACTCAGCCTTGAGATGGCGATCACGGACCCGCTGACCAACCTTTATAACCGGCGCTACATGGAAAGCCATCTGGGCACGCTGGTGCAGCGGGCGGCGGACCGGGGCAAGCCGATTTCGCTGCTTATTGTCGATATCGACTTCTTCAAGTCGGTGAACGATACCCACGGCCATGATGTTGGCGACGAGGTGTTGCGTGAGTTCGGCGAGCGACTGGCCCGCAATGTGCGCGGCATTGACCTTGCCTGCCGCTATGGCGGGGAGGAGTTTGTGGTGGTGATGCCCGACACGGATGTGGCCTTCGCCAACGCCGTGGCGGAGCGGCTGCGCACCGAAATTGCCTCCCTGGCATTTCAGGTCAGCACCGAGACCGGCAGGCTGGATATAACAGCTTCCATTGGTGTGACCGCCTTGCTGTCGCCCAACGAAAGCGTGGATCAGTTCCTGAAGCGAGCTGACAAGGCACTGTATCGGGCCAAGCGGGAAGGCCGGAACCGGGTGGTTTCTGAAGCTGCCTGACGGCTGCTATCGGTAGCCTGTGCTGCCTGTGGAAAACAAAGCAAATACATGAGGAAAGATGGTTAACACCCTCTGGGTGAACATTTTTTCACATCAATAGTCTCATTAATTCTTGTCTGGATGCGGAGTGGTGATACGCTTTTGGAGTGGCTGGCGTCTTTTTGGGGGAGATGCCGACCGCAGGCCGAAGTCGCGAACAAATGGGGATTTGTTCCGACATGCATCCCAAAGCGCTGATTGTTCGCGCTCCGGGTGTTTGGCCACAAAAACGGGGGGCGTTTTCCTTCATCTGAAGGCTGCGCCGTTCCGGGTAGCGTGCATTGAGCGGGTTAGTGCAGCCGCATCGCCTGACCAGCTTTCGCGCGAAGAAGCATTGTTGCCGGTTTCGGGGGTCGGATAGGCCTCTTTTTGAACCCCGGGGTCGGCATTGCTTCTTTTGTTGCCCGGCACCGCTGCTTTGACCGGACACCAGCCGCATCTGGTCCGGTGCTGAGCGGTGAACCTACCAGCCGGAGTCGATGGTCGCAGCTCTTGCACCACCGGCTCCGGCTGCCCGGTTTTCTCAGTAAATGCACGATTGGCAACGCACCAGGCTAAGCACTTGCCCAAACAAGGTGCGACACAAAAAGCGCCGCTCCAACCATATGGAGCGGCGCTTTTTCGTGGTTTAAAGGTAAGCCGCGCCACACCAGCTAAACAAAAGGGCGCGCCAAAAGCCTTGATGGCTATTTGATTTTGGCTTCCTTGAACTCAACATGCTTGCGGACCACGGGGTCATATTTACGCACGACCATCTTGTCGGTCATGGTGCGGGCATTCTTCTTGGTGACATAGAAGTAGCCGGTATCTGCGGTGCTCTGCAGACGGATCTTGATGGTTGTTGGTTTAGCCATGGGCCGAATCCTAAGCAATTTTGGGCCTCTGCACTTCGGTGTGCAGGGCGAAGGCGGCAACGTAATGATACGGGGCCCGGTGTCAAGAGGTGTGTCAAGACGGTTTTGGCATTTCACCAGGCAGTGCCGGGCCTTCGGTGAAGCGGCGCCACAAAGTGATAATCAGCGCACAGGCGGCAATAACAGTGAGGGCAACCATCAGCCCGTTGGGGTTGTTGATGTCCATGGCGACGCCGCCCGCAGCGGGGCCAACGAGCGCCCCAAGCGAATACATCACCACAAAGGCCGCATTGGCGGCGGCAAGGTCAGCGCCCCTGAAGCGCTGCCCCAGCAGCGCAAGCCCCACCGTATAAAGCCCCACAACCACGCCGCCATACACGAACAGCACCGGATACAGCAGCATTGGCTGGCCCGCGGTGAAGGGAATGAGCAACGGACCGGCAATGCCAACCGCAGCACACCCCGCCAGCACATAACGCCGGTCAAACTT
Source organism: Pyruvatibacter sp. (assembly GCF_040219635.1). Lineage (NCBI taxonomy): Bacteria > Pseudomonadati > Pseudomonadota > Alphaproteobacteria > Hyphomicrobiales > Parvibaculaceae > Pyruvatibacter > Pyruvatibacter sp. The sequence continues at coordinate 409,536 of NZ_JAVJSC010000002.1, read as the reverse complement.
GTCGGCGAGCAGGCCGATGGGAATTTGCAGGGCCACGTTGCCCGCAGCAAACACGCTCAGAACCAAAGCAGCTACCGCCTCCGTCGCGCCGCTGCGCACGGAATAGACCGGCAGCAGATTGAACACCTGTGTCTCGATGGCGCCGTAGGCGAGGGCGGCAAAGGTGGCGGCGGGGGCAACCAGAATGAAGGCGAGGAAGCTGCGTGATGGCTTTTCTGTGATGTTGGGCATAAGTCCGCGCGCGAACATCAGCGGAATGATCGCCAGCAGCGTCATGCCCGCCGTGATGAGAAACGGCAGTGCGCCGGATGTGCCGACGCCAAGCAATATCAGCGGACCAATGGCGAATGAGCCGGCGAACACCGTGGCGTACATGCCGATGGCGCGGCCGCGGGTTTTTTCGTCCGCTATCTGGTTGACCCATATTTCGCTGACAATGAACAACCCCGCCAGCGCCGCAGATGTGAAAAACCGCAGCGGGAACCAGACCCAGATACTGGGAAACAGCACATAGCCCATGATGCCGATGGTGGACGCAAAAATGCAGAGGATGAGAAACGTCATCATCGGGATGCGCCGCAGAATGAGCGGCACCAGCGGCGTGAAGATCAGGTGCGACAGACCCACCATCGCAGTGTTCAGCCCGATGATGGTCGCGGACGCGCCCATGGCATCCATGCGCAGGGCGAGCAGGGGCAGGGTGGCCCCAAGGCCAATGCCAACCGCGCCGATGCACCCAAGAGCAGCCGCCATGGAGCGCCGGCGCTGGGCGTCTGTCAGCGAATGGGTTTGCACCTCTATGATGGCGGAGTCTGTCATTGGCGGGGCTATGTCTCGTATGACAAAACGGGCGTACCGGACCGGTAGCGCCAGAAAGCGACGGGGCCGTCGAGGCTTCCTCTTTTGGTCCGCGTGCCAATTTCATTCAGCACAAACTCAGTAACGTCAATCACCGGCAGCTTCTTCGCGTCGTCGAGCGGATACCAGTCAAGGTCCAGCAATTCGCCGGAGCCTTTGATGGTGCCGGTGACGGGCGCATCCAGCGCAGAAAAGAAGCGGGCATGAAAACGGATCGGGCTTTCAGTTGGCGTGATGGCGCGGGCCAGCAACTTTAGCCCTTTTGCGTCCGGAACGACGCCTTGATCCTTGAATGTTGCCCACGTGCCTGATGCAGTGGTGCCCAGGTCGCCGGGGCAGGCGAGCAGCAGGCCGGTTTCTTCGAAGGTCTCCCGAATGGCAGCGGCTTCCAGTGCGCGGGTTGCAGGCGTGGCGCGGCTTGTGGCTGATTGGGCTGTTGTCACGCGCCTGTCGTCTCGGTCCAGCTTGCCACCGGGAAACACGAAGGCATCGGGAATGAACGCGTGGCGCGAATGGCGACGGCCCATGAGCACGTCCACCTGATCGCCGTTGGTGCGCATCAGCACAAGGCTTGCAGCGTCCCTTGGTTTAATGGCACGGGGTTTGACGGGCATCAGGTGATCTTGTCCTGAACGGGCTTTGCGCCGCGAAAATAGATGAACGGTATCGGGCGGCGGGCGGCCTGCTTTGGCGCGCTGAGGCGGGCTTCGATTTCTGTCAGCACGGCGCGGGTAATGTTGGGCAGTTCAAGGTCGCGGGCATCAGCGATGGTCAGCCAATGCAGGTCCAGCAACTCGCCCGATGCGCCGCCGGTATCGTGCATGTCGCTTAAAATGCTTGAGGCATCGCCAATGAAAAACCGCGTATCAAAGCGGCGGGTGCGGTAGGGCGGCGTGATGGCACGGGCGACCATCTTGAACTTCGATAAGTCAGGCAGTGCGCCCTGTTGAAAATAGGCGTTCCAGTCGGTGTGCCGCGATTTGGGCACCGGGCCATCATTGGGTGCCCCGACGACCAGTCCGGTTTCTTCAAAGGTTTCGCGCACGGCAGCCAGCGCATAGGAGCGGGCGCGGGCCTCGCTGGGGCGACCGCGCATCCGATCCATCAACTGGCGCTGTACTGTTGGCGCAAGGTCTTTTTTTGGCGCGATACGGCTGTCGGCAAGGTCCACGCGGCCACCGGGAAACACATATTTGTTGGGCATGAACTTGTGCGACGCTGCACGCTTGCCCATGAGAATGCGTGGCGCATTGTCGTCGTGGCGCACCAGAACGAGTGTTGCTGCATCCTTGGGGCGCACAGCTGCTACTTTGCCTTCGCGGTATTCACCGGGGCGCGCATAGGCAGGGTCAAACGGTGCGGGAGTTTGTTTTTTTGTCATTGCGCAGGGACGATGCCCGGCGATGCGCACCGTGTCTAGGCTTGCAATCTGTGCGGAATGGAGTCAGGCCGCGGGCGTTGGAGCCACGTTGACCGGGTCGTCATCCTCGCCGGCAAACCCGTGCATTCGCAGCGCCCATTGCAGACCTACCAGCGCACCCTTGATGGGCGGCAGAAGGGCCATGCACAAAATGACGGTGAGCGGCAGCCACAGTGCCATGTGAATCCACAAGGCCGGTGCCCAAAAACGTTCAACCAGAATCATCAGTGGAATGATGATGTGGCCCGATATGAAAATGGTAAAATAGGGCGGTGCGTCATCGGCGCGATGATGGTGCAGTTCCTGACCGCAGGATGCGCATTCATCTTCAACCTTCAGGTATGCTCTGAACAGTCGGCCTTCGCCACAGGACGGGCATTTGCCAAACAGCCCTCGGCGCATGGCAGGCCACACGCGGCGGTGCGTTTGTTGGATGGTGCCAGTGCCTGTGTACTCGCCTGTCATGCTGAGTAATGTCGGTTTACGCAGCGTATCCCGCAAGGTGTCGGATTGCCGCATTAGGCGGATGGTTATTTGCGGCGGCCTGAGGTTTTGCGTTTGCCGGAGCGCGGTGCCTGGCGGCCTCGTGGGCCGCCTTTGTTGCGGCCGGCATCTCTGCTGCCTGCACGGTCGCGGCGGGCGCGTTTTATTTCGGCGGCATCCGCCTTGCGGCCACCTTCCAGAAGCTCAAACCGCAGCCCGCCCTTAAGCGGAGCCACTTCCTCTAGGCGCACCGTCACGGGTTCACCAAGCCGGAACATCATGCCGGTGCGCTCGCCAATGAGCGCGTGCATGGTTTCGGAGTGGTGGAAATAATCGCCGTTTAGGGAGGCAACCGGGATCAACCCGTCAGCGCCTGTTTCCGAAAGCCTGACAAACAGGCCAAAGCGGGTGACGCCGGAAATACGGGCGGCAAACTCGCTGCCCACTTTATCGGCCAGATAGTGCGCCAGGTAACGGTCGTTGCTGGCGCGCTCTGCAGCCATGGCGCGACGCTCGGTTGATGAAATGTGCTGTGAGATTTCCGGCAACCGGTCGGCTTCGTCGGGCGTCAGTCCGTCTTTTGCGGCGTTGGGCGACAGATCCAGCGCGCGGATCAGCGAGCGGTGGACCAGCAGGTCAGCATAGCGGCGGATGGGCGAGGTGAAGTGGGCGTAGCGCTGAAGGTTGAGGCCGAAATGGCCGATATTGTCCGGGTTGTATTCAGCCTGTGCCATGGAACGCAGCACCACTTCGCTGACCATGTCGGATTGCTCCGAACCCGCCGCATTTTTGAGGATGCGATTGAGGTGTCCAGGTTTCATGACGGTGCCGCGCGGCAATGTCATGTCGAGGGTTTGCAGGAACTCGGCAAGGGCTGTCACTTTTTCGGGCGCGGGTGCATCGTGAATGCGATAGACGACGGGTGCCTTTTTGCTCTCCAGTGTTTCGGCGGCACACACGTTGGCTTCAATCATGAAGGCTTCGATGAGGCGCATACTGTCGAGGCGCTCTACCTCGCGGATGCCGCTGATGCGACCGTCCGAGCCAAGCTCGATCTTGCGCTCCGGCAAATCCAGATCAAGCGGTTGTCGCTTGCTGCGGGCTTTTGTCAGCGCGGCATACGCATCGTACAGCGGCTTGATGACTGTTTCAGCGAGCGGCGCAGCCGGGCCGCTTTCCAGGCCGTCGTGTGCAGCTTGCGCCTGCTGGTAAGAAAGGCGGGCGGCTGAGCGCATGATGGCGCGCATGAAGGTGTGTGTTTTGCGGTTGCCGTCTTTGTCCAGCACCATTTGCACGGCAAGGCAGGGGCGGTCTTCGTTGCCGACCAGTGAACACAGATCATTTGAAATGCGTTCGGGCAGCATGGGGATTACGCGATCGGGAAAGTAGGCTGAGTTGCCGCGTTTTTGCGCGTCGCGGTCCAGCGCCGAACCCGGGCGCACGTAGCCTGCCACGTCAGCGATGGCGACAATCACCTGAAAGCCGCCGGGGTTTTTGGGGTCGTCGTCGGGCGCGGCCCACACGGCATCGTCGTAGTCGCGGGCGTCAGCCGGGTCGATGGTGATGAGCGGGATATCGCGAATGTCTGTGCGGCCGCGTGCGGTTACTGGCTTTGCGGCTTGGGCCTCTGCGAGTGCTGCGGGGTCAAACTCTACCGGAATACCCTGCTCATGCACGGCAATGAGGCTGATGGCGTGGGCACCGTCCATTGGCCCAAGAGCCTTGATAATGCGTGCTGCACGCGGGCCGTAGCGACTGGCAGAGAGCACCTCTGCTTCGGCAAGTTCGTCCACACGGACATCGCCCACGTCACTTGCGGCAATGCGGTAGTCGCCGCGCTCGCGCTTATCGACGGGGTCCAGCGTCCAGTCCTTGCCGGGGCCTGCGCGCAGTACGCCAATAACAGACTTCGCGCCGATGCCCAGCTTTTTGATGACGCGGGCTTCGTAGTCAAAATCTTCCGTCGCCTTGTTAAGTCGGGCCAGCACGCGGTCACCGACGCCAAATGTTGCCGGGTCCTTGTGGCCAGCGGGGGCGAGCACGATGGTGGGGGGCGGGGCGTCTGATTTCCAGTTGGCGGGTGTTGCCAGCAACTCGCCATCGGCATCACGGTCGGTGATGTCGATGACGCCGACAGGGGGCAGTTCACCGGGTCGGGTGAACTTCTTGTTGTCGGCGCGTTCCAGCAAGCCTTCTTCTTCCATGGAGCGTAACAGACCCTTGAGAGCCACGCGCTGTGGCCCCTGAATGCGAAAGGCGCGGGCAATCTCGCGTTTGCCCGGCGTGCCCTGATAGGTAGCGATAAACTCCAGCACCTGCTCGCGGGTCGGCAGAAACTTGTCAGACGCAGCCTTCGCTTTACCGCGCTTGGCGGGGCGTTTTTTCTTCGGCTGCGATGTGCGCGGCGGCTTTGATGTACCCGGAGTTCTGGCCACTTAGGATGCGTCTGTATCAGAAGCGACTGCCGACTTGGCTTTCGCTTTGGTTTTGGCTTTCGCCTTGGTCTTGGTCTTGGTCTTGGTTTTCGTTTTCGCCTTGGCTTTGGTTTTTGCCTTCGATTTTGTCTTGGCCTTCGCCTTTGATTTGGCCTTTGGCTTCTTGCCGGATTTTGCTGCTTTTTCGGCTACCAGCTCAACGGCGCGCTCAAGGGTCAGTTCATCAATCCCGACACTCTTGGGCAGGGTGGCGTTGATTTTGCCGTGTTTGATGTAGGGGCCGTAGCGACCATCCAGCACCTGCACCGGGCCGCCTTCGCCGGGGTGGTCGCCCAGCTCTTTCAGCACGGTTGCCTGGCCGCGGCGGTTGCCGCCCCGCAGCGCCTTTTGGGCGATTGCGTCAACGGCGCGGTTGATGCCGACGGAGAACACTTCCTCGATGGAATCGAGGTTGGCGTATTTGCCATCGTGCAGCACGAACGGGCCATAGCGGCCCAGCCCTGCGGTAATCATCTTGCCGGTTTCAGGGTGCTCGCCCACATCGCGCGGCAGTGACAGCAGCTTGAGCGCGTAGTCAAAGTCAACATCCGCAGGGCTCATGCCTTTGGGAATGCCGGAGCGCTTTGGCTTGTCGTTTTCCTCGGTTTTTTCGCCAAGCTGAATGTACGGGCCAAAGCGGCCTGACTTGAGAAGAACCGACAGACCTGTGTCGGGGTCGATGCCCAGTTCCTTGTCGCCCTGTGCGGCCTGTTCTGCTTCAGAGCCGGCCATGGGCCGTGTGAACTTGCACTCAGGATAGTTGGAGCAGCCAATGAACGCGCCGAAGCGCCCCGTCTTGATGGACAGTTGTCCGTCGCCGCATGTCGGGCACTGGCGCGGCGGGGTGCCGTCGTCTTTTGCCGGGAACACATGCGGGCCAAGCACGTCATTGAGAACATCAAGAACCTGCGTGATGCGCAGTTCCTTGGTGTCATCAACAGCGGCGATGAAGTCGCGCCAGAAATCGCGCAGCACTTCGCGCCAGTCCAGTTCACCGGCTGAAACCGCATCGAGGCGCTCTTCCAGGCTGGCGGTAAACTCATACTGCACATAGCGGTTGAAGAAGTTTTCAAGGAAGGCCGTAACCAACCGGCCTTTGTCTTCGGGCATGAAGCGGTTGCGGTCCATGCGGACATATTCACGATCCCTCAGTGTGCTGAGGGTTGAGGCGTAAGTGGAGGGGCGGCCGATACCCAGTTCTTCCATCCGCCGCACAAGCGAGGCTTCGGTGAAGCGGGGGGGCGGCTCGGTGAAATGCTGGTCGGCGTTAACGGTGCGGGTTTGTGGTTGCTCACCTTCGTTCAGCTTGGGCAGACGGTTCGCGTCTTCGTCGCCTTCTGAATCATCCACGCCTTCCTGATAGAGCGTCAGGAAACCATCGAACAACAGCACGGAGCCAGTGGCGCGCAAGCCGACCTTGCCGTCAGCGTCGGCAAGCTCGACGGTGGTGCGCTCGAAGCTTGCACTTTCCATCTGGCTTGCGATGGCGCGCTTCCATACCAGCTCATAAAGCTTGAGTTGTTCGCCGCTGACATAGCGCGCCACGTCCTGCGGGGTGCGGGCGAGGTCTGTGGGGCGGATGGCCTCATGGGCCTCCTGCGCATTCTTGGCTTTTGAGCGATAGATGCGCGGGCTGTCCGGCAGATAGTTGCGCCCGAACTGCGCTGCGATGGCATCACGGGCGTCGTCGATGGCTTCGGGGGCCATCTGCACGCCGTCGGTCCGCATATAGGTGATGAGACCCACCGTCTCGCCGCCAATGTCCTCACCTTCATACAGGCGCTGCGCCACCTGCATGGTGCGGCTGGCGTTGAAGCCGAGTTTACGGGACGCCTCCTGCTGCAGCGTGGATGTTGTGAACGGCGCAGGCGGATTGCGCTTGGCGGGTTTGGCTTCAACGGAGGCCACGCGCAGCGCAGCGCTTTTAACCGCTGCTTCCGCTTCGCGGGCGGCCGTTTCGTTGGCGAGGTCGAACTTGTCCAGCTTCTGGCCGTTGAAGGTGGTCAGCCGCGCGGTGAAGTCTTCGCCGGCGTCATTCGCAAGGGCAGCTTCAATGGTCCAGTATTCGCGCGGCGTAAATGCCTCGATCTCCATTTCGCGCGACACGATAAGGCGCAGCGCCACGGACTGTACGCGGCCTGCCGAGCGCGAGCCGGGCAGCTTGCGCCACAGCACTGGGGACAGGTTGAAGCCCACCAGATAGTCCAGCGCGCGGCGGGCCTTGTAGGCCTCGACCAGATCCGTATCGACGTCGCGGCCATGCTCCATGGCCTCCAGAATCGATTTTTTGGTGACAGCGTTGAACACCACGCGCTCAACCGGCATGTCCTTGATGAGGTTCTTCTTTTCAAGAATCTCAAGCACGTGCCATGAAATAGCTTCGCCCTCGCGGTCGGGGTCAGTGGCCAGAATGAGCTTGTCGGCACCTTTGACGGCGGTTTCGATTTCGCGGATCTGTTTTTTGGAACTGGGCGACACCTGCCAGGTCATGGCGAAGTCTTCATCCGGATCAACCGAGCCATCCTTGGGCGGCAGGTCGCGGACATGGCCATAGGATGCCAGCACCTTGAAGTCGCTACCCAGATACTTGTTGATCGTCTTGGCCTTAGCCGGGGATTCCACAATAACTACGTTGACCACGCAAACCTCGAACTTGGGCCGTTAGGGAAGGGCGCACGCCTCAGCGCGCAGTGTTGACTTGTCGATTCGACGCACAAGATGGTGTTGTAACCGTCGGAGTGTCAAATGCACGCCTCATTGTGGGTTTTGTCACATCGCTGAAATATTTTCGCCTGTTCGGTTGGCGAAAAGTCCTTTGAGACGTTGGGGATTTAGTTGTTGGTCGCATTTTGCACGCAAAACGAGTATTGTGGTTGTCATTGCGTCCCCCCTAAGAAGCCGTCGGGATCTTGAATACCGGGGTAAGAAGCAGGTTTTTCTACCTGATTACCCGCTGTTACCTGTGTGGCTGTCGGCGCAATGCCGACAATGAATGTGAAGGCTTGCGATTGTGACCGACAAAAGTCCGCAAGGTGCGGATCAGGACCGCACCGAAACTGCTGCTTACATCTTCGATATGCTGATCGGGCTTAGTTCAGTCGCGCGCGAGACACAAATGCCTCTCCTGGCCTATCTTTTGGAAATGGCGGGCAGCGAAGCGTCCCGGATTGCTGAGAACCGAGACGGGGCTGAGAACCGGGACGGGGCTGAAAAAAGCAACGCGAATACCCCTGCAAAGCGTGCCTCCAGGTAGCCGCAACCTACATGGTGCTGATGCGCCCGCCGGGGTGGCGGACGGCCCGTCCTGAGATTTCCAGTTCCAGAATGATTGCTGATACCTGGGCCGCCGTGAGTGCGCTCAGGCGGATCAGTTCATCCAGTTCCACCGGCGACGGGCTTAAAAGAGCGTGAACCGCGTTGGTGTTTTCTTCGGTTATAGGGGCTGTCGGGGCACCTGATCTGCGCGTGTTGGTTTGATCGAGTGCGGCAGGTTGTTGAGTATAGCGGTCAAAGAGCGGCAGGGTGCCGGGTTCTGAAAACTGGCTTTCCAAAGCCTCCAGCACATCCTCGGGCCCCTGCACCAGCGTTGCCCCCTCGCGAATGAGATCGTTGGTACCGCGTGCCCGCTGATCGAGCGGTGAGCCGGGCACAGCAAATACATCGCGGCCCTGCTCGTTGGCAAAACGCGCGGTGATGAGAGACCCTGACCGCACCGCCGCCTCAATCACTACGACGCCCGCAGACATGCCGGAGATCAGACGGTTGCGACGGGGGAAGTGGCGGGCCACGGGTTCGGCGCCGAACGGCATTTCAGTAACCACGGCGCCGGTTTGGGCAATCTGCGCGTGAAGCTGGGTGTTCTCGCGCGGATAAATAATGTTGATGCCGCCTGCGGTCACCGCGACAGTGCCTGTTTCCAGGGCGGCTTCGTGGGCGTGCGTATCTACGCCACGGGCAAGGCCTGAGGCTACGGTGACGCCATGTTGGCCCAGACCCCGCGACATCATGGCAGCCATTTTTCGTCCGGCGGCAGAAGCGTTGCGCGCCCCGACGATGCCAACCGTGCGCGGGCCGGCAACGGATGCATCACCCAGCACTGTGAGCAAAGGCGGGGGTGCGTCCACCATGGCCAGCAACGGCGGGTAACCGTCATGACCAAATGGCACAAGACGGGCACCGTATTTTTTGATCAGACTCAGTTCACGCTCTGCGTCACGCATGGACGTGATTGACAGCGCGGTGTCGCGACCGGCGCGATTGGCTATCTGTGGCAAGGCGTCCAGTGCATCAATCGCTGAGCCAAAGCGGGCAAGCAGACCCCAGAATGTGGTCGGGCCAATGTTTTGAGATCGGATCAACCGAAGCCACGCCAGCAGGTCTGCGTCATCTGTTGGCCCATGGCTGAATGACTGTGCTGTCACGAAGCGGGTGCTTCCGGGGGGGTGTTCTCTTTTTTTCCGCCGCCAATGCGAGGTTCTTCGCCCGCGATGATGCGGCGGATGTTGTCGCGGTGGCGGATGAAAATCAGCACCGCGTAAAAAATGGCAAACGGGATTACGAGCCACATGTCGGCGATCCAGAAGAACACCGGTGCCAGCGCGGCAGCCACAAGGGCGGACAGGGATGAGATGCGTGAAATGGCGGCAACAACGAGCCACGTTGCGCAGGCGGCAAGGCCAACGAAGAAGTTCAGAGCGAGTGTCAAGCCAAGGAACGTGGCAACGCCCTTGCCGCCCTTGAACCTGAGCCAGACCGGAAAGATGTGACCGACGAAAGCGCCGGTACCCGCAAGCACGGCCATTGTGTCCCCGGCAAGATAGCGCGCAAGAACAACCGCCAGTGCGCCCTTGCCGCCGTCCGCCACCAGGGTTGCCAGCGCCACCCAGCGGTTGCCGGTGCGCAGTACATTGGTTGCGCCGATGTTGCCGGAGCCGACGGACCGAATGTCGCCCAACCCGGCCATGCGTGTGAACAGCAGGCCGAAGGGGATGGACCCCAGCAGGTAGCCCAGCACGAGGGCAGCAATGTAGTAGGGGGCGGACAGCTCAACGGAAATCGGGTCGATGAACATCAGATCAGTCTCCGTTGGTATGCTTTTCGGGTTGGCACGTGATTCAGTTGGTGCCAAAAACCTGCTTGCCAGCCACTATGGTACGAAGGGCGCGGCCCTGAAAGCGGCGATCTTCGTGGGCGGTGTTCTTGGATTTTGACCTAAGAGCGTCCGCTTCCACAACCCAGGGAGCACCGAGATCGATCAGGGTCATGTCGGCGGGAGCACCGGCAGCAAGACGACCGGCGTTGAGCCCGAGAATATCCGCCGGGCGGCTGGTGACGCAGGCCATTGCCTCGCACAGCGACAGTTCTTCGTTGTGGACCCGCTCCAGCATGACCGGCAGAAGCGTTTCAAGGCCGACGGCACCGTCGGCAGCCTGGGCAAACGGGCGGCGTTTGGTGTCAGGGGCCTGCGGGTTATGGCCGGATACGACAACATCAATGGTACCGTCGGCGAGGCCTTCAATCATGGCTCGCCTGTCCGGCTCTGAGCGCAGCGGCGGCGACAGCTTGAAGAAGGTGCGGTATTCGCCGATGTCGGTTTCGTTGAGCGAAATGTGGTCAGCGCTGACACCGCAGGTTACCGGAAGTCCTTCGCGTTTTGCCTGGCGGATCACTTCAAGGGTTTCAGCGCATGAAATCTGGCTCACGTGGTAACGGCCGCCGGTGAGTTCCACCAGCCGCAGGTCACGCTCGACAACGATGGTTTCAGCTTCCGTTGGAATGCCCGCGAGGCCAAGGCGGGTGGAGAGTTCACCTTCGTTCATAACGCCTGCTGCGGCCAATGACGGGTCTTCCGCGTGCTGAACAATCAGCGCGTTGAAAAGTTTTGAATAGGTCAGCGCACGGCGCAGGAGTTGCGCGTTCATGACGGCGGTTGTGCCATCGGTGAAGGCCACGGCACCGGCTTCTGACAGGAGGCCGATCTCAGTCATCTCGTCGCCGTTGAGACCCTTGGTGAGAGCGGCCATGATGTGAACATTGACACTGGCGGTGTCGCGGGCACGGCGGCTGACAAAATCAACCAGCGCCGCGTCATCAATGACGGGCGACGTGTTGGGCATAACGACAAATGTCGTGACGCCGCCAGCCGCCGCCGCATCGCTGGCGCTTGCCAGGCTTTCGCGGTGTTCTTCGCCCGGCTCGCCGGTAAACACGCGCATGTCGATCAGGCCGGGGGCCAGCACGTGGCCGCCGCAGTCAACTGTTTCAACACCTGAGGGGGCGCCGTTGGCAAACAGGTGTGCGCCAAGGTCTAGGATCGTGCCGTTCTCAACAAGTACAGCGCCTATGGTGTCCAGCCCCGAAGCGGGGTCGATCAGGCGTGCATTTATGTAAGCCGTTGACATGGTGGTGCGCCGTTCACTGATTGGGCAGGTGGCGGGAGAGGGCATCCAGCACGGCCATGCGGACTGCAACACCCATTTCCACCTGTTCGCGGATCAGGCTGCGGTCGATGTCGTCAGCCACCAGACTGTCAATCTCGACGCCGCGATTCATCGGGCCGGGGTGCATGACGAGGGCATCCGGCTTGGCCATCGCCAGTTTTTCGTAGTCCAGTCCGTAGAGGTGAAAATATTCACGGGTGGACGGGATGAAAGAGCCGCTCATGCGTTCGGTCTGAAGCCGCAGCATCATCACGACGTCGCAGCCTTCAAGGCCTTCGCGCATGGAGGTGAAGGGTGTTGCCCCCAGCGTTTCAATGCCGACGGGCATCAGGGTGGGGGGGCCGATAACGCGGACGCTGGCACCAAGGCTGGTGAGCAGGTGAATGTTGGAGCGCGCCACGCGGCTGTGCAGAATATCGCCGCAGATGGCAATGCGCAGACCTTCGATGCGCCCAAGGCGGCGGCGGATGGTGAGGGCATCCAGCAGTGCCTGCGTTGGATGTTCGTGGCTGCCATCGCCCGCGTTGATAACGCTGCAATCCACTTTTTGAGCCAGCAGCGCGACAGCACCTGAGTCGCCGTGGCGGACCACCAGCAGGTCGGGCCGCATGGCGTTGAGGGTGACAGCGGTGTCGATCAGCGTTTCGCCTTTTTTGACGGCAGACGTTGAGACCGACATGTTCATGACATCGGCACCCAGCCGCTTGCCCGCCAGCTCAAACGAACTTTGCGTGCGGGTGGAGGCTTCAAAGAAGATGTTGATCTGGGTGCGTCCGCGCAGCACGGACGATTTTTTCACCACCTGGCGGTTCTGATCGACATAGGCGTCTGCCAGATCAAGAAGCGCTGAAATATCCTGAAAGGAAAGTCCCTGGATCCCCAGCAAGTGTGTGTGGGGAAAGATCAGGCCGGTATGTTCTGCGGGACCGTTCATTAAAGGCGCAGTTTATAGGGACTGGTGGCGGATACCACAAGGGTGCATCAGCCCAGCAGCCACAGCATTGTCGGCATGGTGAGCGCCGCAGTGAGGGTGGATGCCGTAATGAGGCTTGCCATCAGCGGAGCATCGCCGCCCAGTTGGCGGGCCAGCACATAGGACGCGGTGGCACCCGGCACAGCGCCACACAGGATGGCCACCATGCGGGCCATGCCATCCACGCCGAATACCCAGCACCATCCGGCCATCAGCAGCGGCATGAGAACAAGGCGCAGAGTGGTGGTGAGGATGATGGGAGTACGCTGGGTAGCGATGCGCGATAAATCCAGCCCGGCACCTACAGCGAGCAGCCCAAGGGCGAGGGCGGCGCGGCCCAGAATATCAACGCCGGTCAGCAGCGGTGCCCACAGGCCGATGCCGGACGCGTTGAGAAAAACGCCCACGGCGCAGGCGATCACCAGCGGATTGCGGATCAGCAGTCTTGCCAGCAGCCGGAAACTTGCCGGGTCATCGCCCGCATAACGCATAAGAATGAATACGCACAGTACGTTGACGGTGGGCACCAGCACACCGATGCCGACGGCCGCCAGCGCCAGACCCTCGGTGCCGAACAAGGCGAAGCTGGCCGCCAGCGCCACAAAGCTGTTCCAGCGGGTAGCGCCCTGAAAGATGCTGGTGAAGGCAGGGCCGGATTGCTGCATCGGGCCTGAGATTACCGGGCGCAGGCCGATCAGGATCAGCGACATGGTGATGAGGCCCGCAAACAGGGCGGCGGCCATGTTGGGCACGGGGATGTTTGAAAAATCAGCAGCCACCAGCGAGTGCACCAGCAGGCAGGGGAACAGCACAAAATATGTGACCCGGTCCAGCAGCGGCCAGAAGTCATCTCCGGGAAAGCCGGTGCGCTTGATCCATGCGCCAAGGGCGATGACTACAAAGACCGGGATCAGGGCATAAACGATTTCTGTCATCGGCAGTTTGCCAGCCGGTCCAGCACTCCCTGCAAAATGAAGTTGGCGGCCATGGCATCGATCATCTCGGCGCGGCGGCGGCGCGATGTATCGAGGCTGATGAGTTCGCGCTCCATGGCGGCGGTGGACAGCCGCTCGTCCCACAGCAGCACCGGCAGACCCAGCGCATTTGTGAGGTTGCGGCCAAATGTGCGGCTCGACTGGGCGCGGGGGCCGGACGAGCCGTCCATGTTGATGGGCAGGCCCAGCACAAGGCCCGCCGTCTTGCGTTCGTCAATGAGGCCCTGCAATTCAAGCGTATTGGCCTGAAACTTGGTGCGCTTCAGGGTTTTGACGGGTGATGAAATGCGCCGGTTGGGGTCGCTGGTGGCGATGCCGATGGTCTTGGTGCCCAGATCGAGTGCAAGCAGGCCGCCAACGGCAGGCAGGGCTGCGGCAAACTCCTGAGCATCTTCGGTAATCATGCGGGTTCGGTAATCATGCGGGGCGGTATCCAGACAGCAAAGCGCTTGAAGGTTGAACGGTCTTGTACGTTACGGCTATGTTCCGCGCCACTCTTACTCCCTTTAAGCCCCTTGAGGTGAGTCGGTGTCTGGTTCTGCGTATTGCGGTCAGGCACCTGGTCGCCTCGCAGTCGGATACCGGAATATATGTCAGTTGATGCGGCCACAGTCCGGCGGATCGCGATGCTCGCGCGGATCGCCATCAAGGACGACGAGGTGCCCCCGCTTGTGGGCGAACTCAACCAGATACTGGACTGGGTGGAACAGCTTGGCGAGGTGGATACGACCGGCGTTGAGCCGATGACCTCTGTTGCCAATGTGTCAGCGCCGTTGCGGGCGGATGATGTGACCGACGGTGGCAAGGGCGATGATATTCTGGCTAACGCGCCGGACGCCCGCGAAGGTCACTTCACAGTGCCGAGGGTGGTGGAATGAGCCAGCTTACCGATCTGGATATTGCAGGCGCGCGGGATGCGCTGGCCAAGGGCGATGTGTCGTCTGAAGAACTGACAGCAGCTTATCTCGAAGCCATTCATGAAGCTGACCCGCTTAACGCCTTCATCACGGTGCTGCCGGGCAAAGCCATTGAGATGGCCAAGGAAAGTGACGCGCGGCGCAGGAGCGGCACTGTTGGTGCGCTTGAGGGCATTCCGCTGGCAATCAAAGACCTGTTCTGTACCCAGGGCGTGCTGACAACGGCGGCGAGCCACATTCTGGATGGGTTTACGCCCGCCTATGAATCCACCGTGACCCAGAACCTGTGGAATGCCGGTGGGGTGTTGCTGGGCAAGACCAATCTTGATGAGTTCGCAATGGGCTCTTCGAACGAGACATCCTACTATGGTCCGGTGCGTAACCCCTGGCGGCTTGATGATGCGGGCGGCAGGGGGGGCGATGGTCTGGTGCCGGGCGGGTCTTCGGGTGGCTCTGCGGCGGCGGTGGCAGCGCATCTGTGCGCGGGCGCGACGGGAACAGACACAGGCGGGTCTATCCGTCAGCCCGCAGCGCTTACGGGTACTGTCGGTCTCAAGCCAACTTACGGACGTTGCTCGCGCTGGGGCACCATTGCGTTTGCCTCGTCGCTCGATCAGGCCGGGCCGATGACGCGCACGGTGCGTGACGCGGCCATCATGCTGGGTGCAATGGCGGGGCATGACCCCAAGGACTCCACCAGCATTGATATGCCGGTGCCGGACTTTGAGGCGGCCCTTGCAGGCGGCGTCAACGGTCTGACGGTTGGTGTGCCGGATGAATACCGCGTGGACGGAATGCCCAAGGAGATTGAAGATCTCTGGCAGCAGGGTATTGAGCTGATGAAGGCACAGGGGGCAACCATCAAACCGGTGAGCCTGACGCGCACCAAATACGCACTGCCGACTTATTACATTGTTGCGCCTGCCGAAGCGTCATCCAACCTCGCGCGCTATGACGGTGTGCGCTACGGGCTGCGCGTGCCGGGCGACGACATTACGGGCATGTATGAAAACACCCGCGCGGCCGGCTTTGGCGCTGAAGTGAAGCGCCGCATTCTGATCGGCACCTATGTGCTGTCGGCGGGCTATTATGATGCCTATTATCTTCAGGCACAAAAGGTCCGTACACTGATTGCGCAGGATTTTGCGCAGACGTTTGAAGATGTGGATTTGATCCTCACGCCGACATCGCCGGATCAGGCGTTTGGCATCGGGGCAAAGACGGATGACCCCCTGAGCATGTATCTCAACGATGTGTTTACGGTGCCTGCGAGCCTTGCTGGCCTGCCGGGTATTTCCGTGCCCACGGGACTGTCTGGCGACGGTTTGCCGCTTGGGCTGCAACTCATCGGCAAGGCGTTTGATGAAGAAACGGTGTTGCGTGGTGCCTATGCGCTGGAGCAGGCCGCAGGCTTTACGGCAAAGCCTGACCCGTGGTGGAGAGCGTAATGGCTGAGGCAAAATCCAAGCTGGTTGAAGGCGCAACCGGCCAGTGGGAAGTCATCATCGGCATTGAGTGTCACGCGCAGGTGTCGTCCAACTCTAAATTGTTTTCAGGCGCGGCCACCGAGTTTGGTGCTGACGCCAACTCGCAGGTGAGCCTTGTGGACGCGGCGATGCCGGGCATGTTGCCGGTGCTCAATGCCTATTGCGTGGAGCAGGCGGTACGTACGGGGCTTGGCCTCAACGCGAAAATCAACAAGCGGTCTGTGTTTGCGCGCAAGAACTATTTTTACCCCGACTTGCCGCAGGGCTACCAGATTTCACAGTTCGAGTTGCCCATTGTGGGCGAGGGCGAAGTGGTGCTTGATCTGGCGGATGGCACAACGCGCACTGTCGGCATTGAGCGGCTTCATCTGGAGCAGGATGCGGGCAAGAGTCTGCACGATCAGGACCCCGGCGTGTCGTTTGTTGATCTAAACCGCTCCGGCGTGGCGCTGATGGAAATTGTTAGCAAGCCGGACATGCGGTCTGCGGAAGAGGCGCAGGCGTTTTTAAAGAAGCTGCGGACGATTGTTCGCTATCTGGGTACGTGTGACGGCAACATGGAGCAGGGCTCCATGCGTGGCGACATCAACGTGTCGGTCCGGCGTCCCGGCGAGCCGTTGGGTACGCGCGCCGAGATCAAGAACGTCAACTCGTTCAGGTTCATCGGACAGGCCATCGAATATGAAGTGGGTCGGCAGATTGATCTGATCGAGGATGGCGGCGAGGTAGTTCAGGAGACGCGTCTGTTTGACTCGAAGCTGGGCGAGACCCGCTCCATGCGCTCTAAGGAAGAAGCGCACGACTATCGCTATTTTCCGGACCCTGATCTTTTGCCGCTCGAACTGGCGGACGACTTTATTGAAAAAATCCGCGCGACCTTGCCGGAACTCCCCGACGCCAAGAAAGAGCGACTGGTGTCGCAGTTTGGTCTCAAGCCCTATGACGCCGGCACGCTGGCGGACGACCGTGCGGCGGCTGACTACTTTGAAAAAGTCGCTGCGGGCCGCGATGGACGCGTTGCCGGCAACTGGGTGATGGGCGAGCTGTTTGGCGCGCTCAACAAACTCGGCCTGGATATTTCGCAGTCGCCTGTTTCAGCCGAGCATCTGGGCGAGCTGATTGACCTTATTTCCGATAACACGATCTCAGGACGCATCGCCAAGGATGTGTTTGAGATCATGACACAAACGGGTGAGGCGCCGGGCAAGATTGTTGAGGACAAGGGGCTGAAGCAGGTTACCGATACGGGAGCCATTGAGGCGATCGTGGATGAGGTGATTGCTCAGAATCCGGATAAGGTGGCCGAGGTGAAAGAGAAGCCCAAGCTGGCAGGCTGGTTTGTCGGCCAGATCATGAAGGCCAGTCAGGGCAAGGCCAATCCTGCAGCGGTCAACGAGATTCTGGCTAAGAAGCTTGGGCTCTAGGCAGCGGGTTTTCCCTTCGGTTCAAACCATCCGCGTACCTGCTAAGATTGTGGCGGGTGAAGTGGCATGGGGAGCAGTTCAATGAGGCGTGTATTTTCAGGATTTGGCGGAGCGGTTCTGGCGGCGCTGATATTTGGCGTGGTATCGCCTGCTGATGCGGGCATTGCCAAAATCAAAGGCCTGCATGACGACCATGAGCGGCCCGCACCGCTTATCAAGGCACCCGTGATGACGCTGAAGGAGCGGGGCAACATCTTTGTCATCATTGGCGGCGACTACGGCTTTGATCTGTTTGATGAGGGCGGCTCGCAGGTTGCCTCTTTTGCTGACAGCGACAGCGCAATCGGGTTTGAACTGCAACCGGGTCGTTACAAAGTCATCCCGCATATTGAAGGCGACGTTCATCATCACCAGTTCATTGAGGTGCTTATCAAGACGGACTGAGGTTTGTTCCTCGGCCGCATAAAAACAATTCGGGGGAGACTGCGGTGATTGATCTTTATACGTGGACGACGCCAAAC
The DNA here is from genome assembly GCF_040219635.1 of Pyruvatibacter sp. Taxonomy (NCBI): domain Bacteria; kingdom Pseudomonadati; phylum Pseudomonadota; class Alphaproteobacteria; order Hyphomicrobiales; family Parvibaculaceae; genus Pyruvatibacter; species Pyruvatibacter sp. The sequence continues at coordinate 391,544 of NZ_JAVJSC010000002.1, read as the reverse complement.
GGGCGCAAGGTTTCCATCATGCTGGAGGAGGTGGGGCTTCCATATACTGTGCATCCGGTGGACATCAGCAACGGAAAGCAGTTTGAGCCCGCGTTCCTGAAGATCAGCCCCAACAACCGTATCCCGGCGATTGTCGATCAGGATGGTGAGGGCGGGCCGGTATCGGTTTTTGAATCCGGCGCCATCCTTGTCTATCTCGCTGAGAAGACCGGCAGGTTTCTGCCTGCGTCCGGTGCTGAGCGTGCGAAGGTGCTGGAGTGGCTGATGTGGCAGATGAGCGGCATCGGCCCGATGATGGGGCAGGCCAGTCACTTTGCGAACTCAGCCCCCGAACAGATTCCCTATGCCATTGACCGCTACATCTCTGAAAGCGGGCGGCTGATCGGTATTCTGGACAAGCAGCTTGCGGACAATGCGTTTGTTGCCGGTGAATATTCGATTGCAGATATGGCGATTTATCCCTGGGTTTCGGTGGGTTTCGAGCTTATTCGTGGCGCCAAGCCGGAGATTGTCGGCGACGGCAAAAACACGGAACGCTGGCTTAAAGCAATGGCAGACCGGCCCGGCGTCGCGGCTGGCATGGCAATACCTCCGGCACAAAACTAGGGGTGGTGTGGCGTTTACGCCTGCGAATCCCAAAAAAGATCGCATCTTTCCAAGTATTTGAATCGCTTAACTGATTGTTTAGGCACTCAGGCCAGCATCGCACCTGCAAGCATGTTCCAGAAGGAGCATGGGCAGCGCTTGGGGTGCTGCGGGCTCGTTGCCGGATCTGATCCGGCTTTGAGGTCTTGTTTCGTTCAGGGCGTCGGTAGGAGGACACCATGGCCCGTGTGGAACTTGATGATCTGAAGCGGTTTGAACTGGCAGCCGAGAAAGGCACCAGCGGGGCGCTTTACAATCTGGGGCTGATTTTCTCAGTCGGTAAAGGCGTCGAGCCTGATCTGGTGACGGCGCATAAATGGTTCAATCTTGCAGCCCTTCGCGGTTCTGATGAAGCTAAGGCGCAGCGCAAGGAACTGGCGGACATGATGTCAGCAGCCGAAATTGCCGAAGCCCAGCGTCAGGCACGTGAGTGGATGGCCAGCCACGCCTGAGGCCGCGGTTTTATGCATGGCAGCAGGCGTGAATGCGCCTGTTGACCCGACGATGTTCCCTGATGCATGACACACGCCGCATCGTGACCGCTGATTTCCGGCGGGGCGACAGCGGCGTTTTGCGTTTCATGCCACCACCTTTGGCCGTAGGAGGGGACACCCCATGTCAGACCAGGTCGAAAGCCTTTTGAACCTGCTTGATCTTGAGCCGATCGAGGTCAATCTGTTTCGCGGTCAAAGCCCTGCGGACTCTTGGCAGCGGGTGTTTGGCGGTCAGGTCATTGGTCAGGCGCTTGTGGCCGCGCAACGCACCGTTGACGAAGACCGTCACTGTCATTCGCTGCACGCCTATTTCATCCGTCCCGGTGATCCCAAGGTTCCCATCGTGTATGAGGTGGACCGCTCACGCGACGGGCGCAGTTTCACCACGCGGCGGGTGATTGCCATTCAGCACGGCAAGCAGATTTTCAATATGGCTGCGTCGTTTCACGCGCACGAGGAAGGCTACGACCATCAGTTTCCCATGCCGGATGTGCCTGGGCCTGATGATCTGCCGACTGAACTTTCCATGCGTGAAGCGGTGGTGGACCGGTTGCCCGAAAAAATGCGCGACCGGTTTTTGCGCCCGCGCCCGATTGAACTGCGCTTTGTCGAGCCGCCAAGCTATTTTGATGCTGAAAAGCGGGACCCGATCAGTCATGTCTGGTTCCGGGCCGTAGCGCCGGTGGGCGACGATGTGGCGCTGCACCAGTGTGTGCTGGCCTACGCCTCCGACATGACGCTGCTCGACACCTGCATCAACCCGCACGGCGTTACGTGGATGGACGGCAAGATACAGTCAGCCTCGCTGGATCACGCCATGTGGTTCCATCGCCCGTTCCGGGCCGACGAGTGGTTGCTCTACGCACAGGACGCCCCCTCAGCCTCGTTTGCGCGCGGCTTCAACCGCGGCAATATCTTCACGCGGAATGGCGTGCTGATTGCTTCCGTAACGCAGGAAGGTCTGATCCGGCCAACGTCGCGTTAGCCGCGCTGCGTCTTCAGAAGATCGCGGATTTCTTCCAGCAGCACCTCATTGCGTGGTGGCGTGGGTGCTTCGGCGGGCGCTTCATCCTGCTTGCGTTTCATTTGGTTGATCGAACGAACGATCAGGAAAACCACAAACGCGACAATCAGGAATGAAATCACGGCGTTGATGAAAAGGCCGTAGTTGAGCGTTGCCGCGCCTGCTTCGGTTGCTGCGGCCAATGATGCATAGGCATTGCCGTCGAGCGGTATGAAGAGGTTCGAAAAATCAACGCCGGCCAGAATGAGTCCGATGGGTGGCATCACGACGTCTGACACCAAAGACTTCACGATGGCTGTGAACGCACTGCCGATCACAATACCCACGGCAAGGTCTATGACATTGCCGCGCGATATGAACTCCTGAAACTCTTTGAACATGGGTTGCTCCCCCCGTTGGACGCCTTGATGGACGACTCAGTCGCGTGGACAAGTATGCCGTGGATGGGGTGGGGGCGTAAGTCAGGTCTAATTCTGGTAGTATTACGCTCATCGTCCGCGATCAGAAACTGTGAGCAATGCACCCATGAACATTGGTGAAGCGGCAAAAGCATCCGGCGTTTCCGCCAAGAACATTCGTTACTACGAAAGCATCGGGTTGATACCTGAAGTCAGTCGCACGAGTGCTGGATATCGCGTCTATGAGGAAGCGGACATCCACACATTAAGGTTCATTCGGCGGGCGCGGGGCCTTGGATTTTCGGTCAAGGAAGTAACGCAGCTTCTCACACTGTGGCAGGACCGCGACCGGGCAAGCGCAGACGTCAAGGCACTTGCGCTGGCGCATGTGGAAGAACTGCGGGCGAAAATCGACGAGCTGGAAGGGATGGCCAACACACTGCTGCACCTTGCCGGCAGTTGCCAGGGCAACAATCGTCCGAATTGTCCGATTCTGGATGATCTGGCGGGGCGCTAGTCAGCCTTCACAGCCGCGCGCTCACACAGGCCTTGACCTTCCAGTCACGGGAAGGTGCAGAGTTGTCAGTCAGAAGCGCATCCGTATGGGTGTGCGAATTGACAGGCGGCGCTATGACATCTCAGACCTCTCATGAAACGTCCCACCCGTGTCACGATGATGCGTCCCATGGCTGTTGTCACGGCAGTTCACGCCCGCCGGGTGAGCCTGCTGGAAAATACGATGTGGTGCCTGACGGGTATGGCGGTCAGGTCTATACGTGCCCGATGCACCCGGAGGTTCGTCAACCTGGACCGGGGGCGTGCCCCTTGTGCGGTATGGCACTTGAAGCAGAGGGCATTCCCGCCGTTGAGGAAGACACAACAGAACTGGACGACATGACGCGGCGCTTTTGGGTAAGCGCGGCATTGTCGTTTCCGCTGTTTGTCTATGCGATGGGCGATATGCTTCCCGGCAAGCCGTTTGATGGCCTCGTCAGTCCGGCGGCGGGGCAGTGGCTTCAGGCACTTCTTGCAACGCCGGTGGTGCTGTGGGGTGGCTGGCCGTTTTTTGTGCGCGGGGTTCAGTCTGTGCGCACGATGAACCTCAACATGTTCACGCTTATCGGGCTTGGTGTGTCCGTCGCCTTTGTTTTCAGTCTGGTGGCCATGCTTGTGCCGGGGGTTTTTCCGGCATCGTTTCGCGGGGGCGATGGGCGCGTTGGTGTTTACTTTGAAGCGGCTGCCGTCATCACGACGCTTGTGCTGCTGGGGCAGGTGCTTGAGTTGCGCGCCCGCAGTGCCACATCCGGTGCCATCCGCGCGCTTCTTGAGTTGGCTCCTCCCTTTGCCCGGCGCATCGGCAACGATGGGTCTGAGCGTGATGTGCCGCTTGACGATCTCGCCCTGAATGATTTGCTGCGCGTCAGGCCTGGTGAAAAAGTGCCGGTGGACGGCGTCATCGAAGAAGGTCGCAGCACGCTTGACGAAGCGATGGTGACCGGTGAGCCGATGCCTGTGCAGAAAGGCACGGGCGACCAGGTTACCGGCGGCACCGTCAATCAGGCGGGCGGTTTCACCATGCGGGCAACGCGAGTGGGAGACGACACGCTTCTATCGCAAATCGTGCGGATGGTGGCTGAGGCTCAGCGCAGCCGGGCACCCATACAGCGGCTCGTGGATACTGTGGCTGGTGTGTTTGTGCCCGTGGTCATTGCCGTGGCGATTGTGACATTTGCCGTGTGGTCCCTGTGGGGGCCTGATCCCGCAATGGTTTATGGGTTGGTCAACGCGGTGGCGGTGCTCATCATTGCGTGTCCGTGTGCGCTGGGGCTGGCAACACCGATGTCCATCATGGTGGGAACCGGAAAGGGAGCGCAGAACGGTATTCTCATAAAGAATGCTGAAGCACTCGAAACGTTCGAACGTGTGGATACAATTGTTGTGGACAAGACCGGCACCCTCACGCAGGGACGCCCGGAGCTTGTCATGGTGGAACCTGTAGCCGACGTCACTGATACCGAGTTGCTGCGCTTTGCAGCCTCACTTGAGCGGGCAAGCGAGCATCCGCTTGCAGCCGCGATTGTTGAAGCCGCGCAGCAACGCGGCATTGTATGTGACGACGTAACAAACTTCGTCACTGTCACAGGGCGCGGCGTGTCCGGTCATGTTGCCGGGCGTGAGGTTGCGGTTGGCAATCAGGCCATGATGCAGCGATTGTTTGAAATTGACGCGCGATGGGCTGCAAGGGCCGAGCGCGCCCGCGCCCAGGGCCAGACAGTGATGTATGTCAGCATCGACGGCGTACTTGCGGGCCTTGTCGGTGTCGCTGACCCGATAAAGGAAACCACGCCTGCAGCACTTGCTGCGCTGCATGAGGCCGGGCTTCGTATCATCATGCTGACGGGTGACAGCGCGGCAACTGCGCACGCCATTGGTGCGCAACTTGGCATGGACGAGATTCATGCCGATGTTCTGCCCGAAGACAAAAACCGTATCATACGCGAACTTCAGGAGGCCGGGGCCATCGTTGCCATGGCGGGGGATGGTATCAATGATGCGCCCGCACTGGCCCAGGCTGATGTTGGCGTTGCCATGGGTACGGGCACCGACGTTGCCATGCAAAGCGCCGGTGTCACGCTGGTGGGGGGCGATCTTACAAGTCTGGCCAAGGCGTATACGTTGAGCCGCGCGACCATGCGCAATATCCGACAGAACCTGTTTTTTGCATTTGTCTATAATGCTTTGGGTGTGCCGGTCGCAGCTGGCATCCTGTATCCCTGGTTCGGCCTGCTGCTCAGCCCGATGATCGCCGCCGCCGCCATGAGCCTCAGCTCTGTCAGCGTCATCAGCAACGCATTGCGGCTACGCGGCGTGCGGTTGTGAGCGCTTCATCCTGGAAACTGGCGGAGAGGAAGGGATTCGAACCCTCGATACGCTTTTGACGTATACTCCCTTAGCAGGGGAGCGCCTTCGACCACTCGGCCACCTCTCCACCGCCGGGGATACGCGGGAAGCTGTGGTTTTTCAAGATGCAATCTTTGCCCGGCGGCAAAAACGCTGATCTGAGTGTTTTGGCTCAGGCGGCGCGCTGGGAAATGGTGGTGCGGTGGAGCAGGCGGTCGTGGCCGTCATAGCCGCCGCTGGCGCGGTGCAGCAGGCAGCGGTTGTCCCACATCACCAGCATGTTGGGCTTCCATTTATGGCGATACACAAACTTGTCCTGAGTCTGGTGAGCGTAAAGACGCACCAGCAGGTCGTTGCTTTTGTCGGGGTCCATACCCTTGAAGCCCTGAATATAGCCGAAGGTTGAAAACAATGCCGGGCGGCCGGTTTCCGTGTGCGGACGAACCAGCGGGTGCTCGTGCTTCAGGCGGGCTTCCTCTGAACTGATGATCCGCATGGAGCGATCCTGTTCGGCGTCTTTCTCCTGACCATACATGCCGTCCGGTGCGTAGGCCGTTTCGGCGGAGTGGATGGCGATGGCACCTTCCACGTCGGCCCTGAGGTCAGCAGGCAGGTGGTCATAGGCCATATGCTGATTGGCGAAAAATGTGTCGCCGCCCTGGGGCGGAATGGTGATGCCCATGAGGCAGGTGCCGATGGGGGGCTTTTCCTGAAAGCTCCAGTCGGTGTGCCAGCCTTCGGCAAACAGGGGCGATTTTTCATCTGCGCGACGAACAATGGCGGCAATGTTCTTGCGGCCATCAATGGGGGCAAAAAACGGGTCGTGCCCGAAGTCGCCAAAATACAGCGTGAACCGTTCCAGATCGTCGTCAGTCATGGGCTGATCGGGAAACGCCAGCACGTGGTGCTCAAGCCACGCGGTGCGTATATCGGCAACGGTTTTTGCATCCAGCGGTTTTGTCAGGTCGAGGCCGGTGACGAATGCACCGCAAGCCTCGCCGGTTGGTTTCACAGAAATCATGATGGGGTTTCCCTTTGCCGACTTTTATTTTTGCCAAGTTTGCCTGTTTCTCCACCACCTGTCATTCCCCAGCTTTCGTTCCGGCCCCAGCTTTCGTCCCGGCCCCAGCTTTCGTCCCGGCCCCAGCCTTCGTCCCGGCCCCTGCTTTCATCCCGGGAGGTGTGGACTTAGGGTTGTGGGATGAGCAAAAAACCAAATGCAGACTTTGATGCGGTTCTGGCTGCAGCACCCAAGGCGGCGAAGCCTGCTCTTACCCGCATACGGACACTGGTTCATGAGGTTGCTGCTGACATTGCTGCGACGGGTGGCGTGGTTGAGACGCTCAAGTGGGGGCAGATGTCATTTCTGCCAGCCAGACCCCGCGTGGGCACCACTGTGCGCATGGGGGTGGCAAGTGCCAACCCACCGCTTTTGGGGCTCTATTTTCATTGCCAGACCACGCTTGTTGAGACGTTTCGCGAAATCTATGCGGATGCGTTCGGGTTTGAAGGCAACCGCGCACTTCTTGTTGATCTCAGGAAGCCGTTTCCCGACGCCGAACTGCGGCATTGCATCGCGATGGCGCTGAGCTATCACGCGACCAAACGTGCGGCCAACAAGGCTGCATCGCGCTAGATATCGACAAACTTTGACACCACCAGAATAACAATGCCCAGCGGCGCGACGTAGCGCAGGCAGATGGTGAGGTACGTTTTGACGGGACCATCACCCAGTCCCGGCACAATGGCGCGGCTGGCGAAGATGGCCATGCCCAGGCCGCTGGCAGGCAGCAACCAGGCGGACGTGGTTTCATCGAGGAAATCAAGCAGGCCAAGCCCCAGTATCGTGATGTGATCCCACGCATTGAGCGAGAGGGTTACAGCCATGCCACCCAGCCATGTGAGTGCTGTTGCTATCAGAGTTGCACCCGCGCCCCCCAGCGGTGTGACTTCATCTATCCAGTGGCGCGCGATGATGAGCAGCGCAATGAGTGATGAGAACGCGGCGAGGAATGTGGCTGTGAAGAAGGCAAAGCCCAACCAGTTGCCCGAGGGCAGAAGCCCAAAGCCCTGAGGCAATGCAATGAACAGCAGGCCCGGTCCCGCGCTGGCTTCAAGGTCAAACGCAAAAACGATGGGAAATATGATGAGAGCTGCTGCAAACGCAATGGCCGTGTCGATAGCTGCAACAGCAAAGCCAAGGCGCGGCACGTTGGCACCGTCATCCAGATACGCGCCGTAAATCAACATGCCGCACATGCCAACGCTCAGGGTAAAGAAAGCGTGGCCCAGTGCCTCACCGAACGCTGCGGGGGACAGGGCTGAAAAATCAGGGGCGAACATGTAGGCGAGGGCTGCACCAAACTCGCCGGTGTTGGCGGCGACGAGCACCAGCATGACGATCAGCAGAACAGCAAACAGGGGCGCGACATAGCGCATGACGCTCTGCACGCCGCGTGTGACATCGAAATACACCACGATGCCCGCCGTTATGGTGATGATGGTGACGGCGATGAGTTGCAGGACCGGGTCTGCCAACATCGCGCCAAATGCGTCTGCACCGCTGCGCGCGGCGTCGCCTCCCAGGGCGGCGATGCCAAAATCCACCGCATAAATGCCGACCCACCCGGAGACGACGCTGTAGAACGCCAGAATAAGAAGCGCGATCAGTGCGCCCAGAGCGCCAAGCCCTCCCCAGGCAGATGACATGGCTTTTTCTTTTGCGGTCCGCAAAAAGGCGCGCGCTGGGTATTCGCCACCCTTGCGGCCGATCATTATCTCGCCGATCAACAGCGGCACTCCCAGCCCGATGAGGCAGGCGAGATAGAGCAACACAAATGCACCGCCGCCGTTCTCGCCGACAATGTAAGGAAACTTCCAGATATTGCCGAGGCCGACGGCGGAGCCGGACGCGGCAAAAATAAACATCAGCCGCGACGACCAGTGGGGCAAAGTGGGTGTTGAGGTAGCGATACTCATTTGCGGCGCTTTTTCCGGCCAAATGCACGGGGGACTTTATGGCAAGGGTCGCCCGTGGCAGTGTTGAAGCTAAACAATAACGCAATAAGCGGGACTGGGGGCAAGAGGTCTATGGCGAATATTCTCGACAAGCCGGTGGTGGACGATGTGTGTGCCAGCGCGCGGTGCAGTCATGATGCGCATGTAGGGCATGACAATGTCGTGCAGGGGCACGATGTGGTGCAGGGGCACAATGCACACCTGCTGGAAAATGACCTGTTTGGCTGTCCGTGTTGCGCACCAGAGATGGGCGAAGTCGGCATACTGTCGCTGCCGTATATGGCTGCTGCGACGAATGCCGCAGCCTGGCGAAACGACAGGCTGGGTGTGCCGCCTGTTGCCGTTGCCAACACCATTTTTGCAAATGCAACGGTCATAACTGCCGATGCGGGTTTCTCTGTTGCCGAAGCTCTGGCGGTGCATGACGGAAAGATTGTCGCTGTAGGGACGCTCGACGATGTGCGCGCGGCCATGCCTGATGATGCAACAGTGGTGGATGCCAGGGGCAAAACCATTCTGCCCGGATTCATCGAACCGCATATGCACTTCTTTATGATTGCCATGCTGGCGGGGCTGGAAGACGTAGGCGCCATTGCGTGCCCCACCGTGGATGCTGTGGTGGAGCGCGTGGGCAAACTTGCTTTGGCCGCCAAGCCCGGAGAATGGGTAATGGCGCGGCAGTTCGACCCGTCGTTGCAAGATGGCCCGGATGCCCTGACGTGCGATCTGCTCGACCCTGCCACCGGCGATGTGCCGTGTGTTGTTTTCAATGCTTCACTGCATATTGCCTACGCCAATTCAGCGGCGCTGAAGATCGCTGGGCTTGATGAGAATACGCCTGACCCCGATGGGGCAGCGTTTGGGCGCAACGCGGATGGGTCGCTCAATGGCGTGTGCCAGGGGGGGGCCGCGTTTAGCCAGGTGGTGTCGCACAACATGACCGCCATGGCGTTGGATGATGTTCCTGCCGCCTGCAAGGCTGTGTGTGAGAAGGCCAACAGTGTTGGCATCACAACGTTCTGCGATCAGGGTGCCGGCAGTTTTCAGGGCAGGGGCGAGGTTGATACCTTCAAGGCGTTTGCCAGGTCCGGCCATATGACGACGCGGCTGCGCTATTCGCTGTTTGGCGCGGTGGCGCATTTGTGGGATCAGCCGGACTTCACTGTGACGTTTGGCGATGGTGATGAATACGCCCGCGCCACCGGCTGGAAGTTTGTGTCTGACGGCTCCAACCAGGGCCGCACCGGGTTACAGCGCGAGCCGTATCTGGGCCGCGACTTTAACGGGCTGGCCTATGTGGAGGCGCAGGAGCTTAAAGAGCAGGTGACGCGCCGTGCGCTTGAGGGCTGGCAGGTTGTGGTTCATGCAAATGGCGACAAGGCGATTGATAATGCACTGGATGCGTTTGAAGCGGCCTACGCGGCGGGTGCGCCACGCGACATGCGCTACCGCATTGAGCATTGCTCGGTGTTGCATGACGAGCAGATCAAGCGGATGGCTGAGTTGGGCCTGTCGCCAAGTTTTCTCATCGGGCATGTGCACTACTGGGGCAAGGCGTTCAGGGATGAGATTTTTGGGGCGGAGAAATCAGACCTGCTTGGGCGGGCGCGCTCGTGCGATGAGGCAGGTATTCCGTGGACGGTGCATTCTGATGAGCCGGTGACGGAAATGGGGCCATTGCGCTGCATTGAAAATGCTGTCACCCGGCGCATGTGGCAGGAGCCTGAAAGTGTGCTCAACCCGGACGAGCGGGTGAGTGTGGAAGATGCGATTGTAGCTCTGACACGCACGGCAGCCTGGCAATGCCACTCAGACCACGAGGTGGGGACGCTTGAAGTGGGCAAGTTCGCTGATTTTGTCATTCTGGAGAAAGACCCGCGCATGGTGCCGGAAGACGAGATTTCCGCTATCCGTGTGCTGGAGACATGGACAGGCGGGCGCAGGGTTTTTGTTGCCTGATGGTGCTATGGGTACTCGTCCTCCCCCTTTTCGGGCATATGCTTTGCCATGACAAAAATCACTGACCTTTTTGTGCGTAACCGCCTTTGGGCGGAACGCATGAAGAGCATAAACCCGGCCTTCTTTTCATCACTTGCCGACCAGCAAAACCCGGAGTTTTTGTGGATAGGCTGCGCGGACAGCCGGGTGCCTGCGAACGAGATCATTGATCTGCGGCCAGGTGGCGTATTTGTTCACCGCAACATTGCCAACGTAGTGGTGCCGTCTGACCTCAACTGCCTGTCGGTTATTCAGTATGCGGTGGAAGTGCTGGGCGTAAAGCACATCATTGTGTGCGGTCACTATGGGTGCGGCGGTGTGCGTGCCTCAATCGACGAAGCGGATCACGGACTGATCGACAACTGGCTTCACCACATCCGGGATGTTCACCGCCTGTATGCCTCTGACTTTACGCCTGACATGAGCGAGGAACAGAAGGTGGACCGGCTGTGCGAACTCAATGTAATTGAGCAGGTGCGCAACGTGGCCAACACAACGATCCTGCGTCACGCCTGGGAGCGCGATAACCCCATTGAGGTTCATGGCTGGGTGTATTCCATCAAGGACGGGATCATACATGATCTGTGCACGCATACTGCTGACGGTCTAAAGGCCCGGTAGCGACGCGCCTGCCACAAATCCTGGTTTGGTGCGTCTGTTTACCTTTTGGATACTATTGGCGCGCAGAGTTTGATTTGCGGTTCATGCTGACCGCTCATCATTGTGCGAGATTCCGATGGCTTTCTGCCAGCTGGCCTATGTAAGCAATGTCGCAGCGCCCTATGCGCCTGATGAACTGTCGGCGCTTGTAGCCTGTGCCCGCCGCAACAATGTGCGGGATGACATTACAGGGCTTTTACTCGCCGGGCGGGGCGGTTTTGTGCAGGTTGTTGAAGGACCACATGCACAGATCCACTCACTGATTGACCGGCTGGAAAGCGACTACCGTCACACCAACATGGTGTTGCTGCAAAAGCGCGACGTTCATTTGCGGGCGTTTGCCGACACGCCGCTGGCTGTGCGTCAGGCGGATGCGGATTCATTGCGGCGGTTGGAGCAGGCGTTGCCGGTGCTGGCATCGGGGCTTTGTTCGCAGCTTACCGCTGAGGCTGTTGGGCTGGTTTACTAGGGGCCTAGTTTGACAGCGGAATGCACGCAGCGCCTGCTGCTTTGAGCGTCTGGCAGATGCCGCGCGCCGTTGCTTCATCCACACCCAGATATTTTGCGCGATACAGCGTGCCGGTTGCGCGTTGCAGCGGCTCAACCCTGAGGGTGGCGTTGGCGAGTTGCGGGGCGGCTTTTGCGGCTGTTGCAAGCTGTGCCTGCGCGGCGGCTTGCGTCGAGAACGCCCCAAGCTGGACACCCCATGTGCCGGGCAATACGCCTGCGGTCTGGATGGGGTCAGTAGCAGGCAGAGCAGGTGTTGGCCCTGCTGCAATGGTGCCCGCCTGAGCGGCGTTGAGTGCAGAGACAATCATCTGATCAGCAGCGGCCGGGGTCTGTGCGTTCCATACCACCGCAATAACGTCGCGGTCGCCGGCCCGGCCTGTTTGCGCGCGGTTGACGGCTGGCTGCACGGGGGTGGTGGCTGGCGTTGCAGAAGCATTTCCCGACAGGGCACTCAAAAAGTTGCGCGGGCCTTCATAGGTTTTGCCTTTCCAGGCAAAGCTGGTGCCGACCAGACCTTTGGCGCGTTCGGGGTAGCTGCGCATCAGCGCAAGCGAAAAACGGATCATGTCACGCGGTGTGGAAAACTGCTGCGGGTGCGGTGCACCGGAGATGTTGGCAAAGCTAGTGTTGGTCAGGCCAAGCTCGCTTGCCTTGGCATTCATTTTTTCAACGAAACGGGCTTCCGAGCCGGCCAGAAACTCTGCCAGCACGGCGGCCGCATCGTTGGCGGAGGCGGCCAGCACGGCGTTAAGCGCATCGCCTGCGCTGATGGTATCGAAGTGGTCGAGGCCCAGTGATGGTATCGGCTGGCGAATTGCCTGGCCGGATACGAAAATATTTGTGTCGGGCTTCACCGTGCCGGCTTCAAACGCCTCGAACATCAGATAGATGGTCATCAGCTTGGGCAGGGCCGGGGCGGGCTGGCGGGTGTCTGCATTATCCGCCACAAGTACATCACCATTGCGCGCGTCCAGCACAACGGCTGATGCGGCAGCATTGGCCGCGCCGCCAGCCGCAAGTGATGTGCTCAGCGTGGCTAAGCCAACTAAAATATATTTTGCCAGAACGTGCATAACCGCCGGTTCCCGGTTGGTGTGTGGTGACACAAGATTTACCCGCTAACCTTACAATCCACTTAAAAAGCTGTCAGTTGGGTGAATTATACCGGCTCGGCATTCCGATAATGCAACATTGGGGCGTGGGAATGGGGCGGTTATGTGATTGGCCCCCATATTTGGCTGCACAGCAGGTGCCTGTAAAACACCTTATTCTGGCAACACTTCCTTTACCCCGTTCAACGAGCATAGGCCTGTACTTCCATTTCGGGGAGAGGCCCCATGCGCATGTATTTTGACATCGGTATTTTGAGCCACGGCTGGTTTGGTCGGCTTGTCGCGTCCCGCGAAGCCATCAACACTGCTTTGGCTGCGGCGCTTTTGTTTGCGCTGGTTGTCGGCATGGCAGGCAAGGCCCACGCAGAAGAAGTTGTCGAAGAACTGGGCTCCTATGATCGCCAGATGCTCACCTCGCTTATTGAAGCGGTGATTGCAGTCGACGAGGGCGACGTGCTGGTGACGGCCGCGTTGCCTGAAGCTGCGACAACCGGCACTGGCCCCAGAAGCATTATTCCTACCCGTCGTCCTGATGTGGTGGCGGGGGCACTTTCCGGTGCGCCTGTTGCTGACCATTCCGATAATTCCCGGGCAGCGGCATCTGTGGTTGATCCCGGATTTGCGTTGCAGCTTGGCTCGTTTGCGTCGGCTGAAAACGCCCAGCGCGGGTTTGAAACCGCCAATGCGCAATATGGTTCCGTTCTCACGGAACATACGCTGTATGTGCAGCCCGTTGATCTTGGCAGCCGCGGCGTATTCCATCGCCTTCGTATTGGTGGCTTTGAAACCCTGCCGCAAGCCTCAACTGCCTGCGCTACGCTTGGGATTGCTGCAGCTGACTGCATGATTGTTTCCGCCACCCAGCTCTAAGCACAGATCCAGGTCTGACACTGTCCTGCTCAGCTTGCCGCATTGCTCTTTATGGGGTTGATGCGGCAAGCTTTTTTGTTTGTGCAAGGGCTGGGGACAATGGCCATGTCTGAAACACCCGATACACTCAAGCGCGCTGTCGGGCCTGTCCTGCTGACACTCTACGGTGTTGGTGTAACGGTGGGCGCGGGCATTTATGTGCTCGTGGGCAAGGTGGCCGGCGAAGCGGGTATGGCGGCGCCGGTTGCGTTTTTGATTGCCGGGATACTGGCCGGTCTGTCTGCGTTGTCGTATTCCGAAATGGCAACGCGGTTTCCCAGGGCCGGGGGCGAGGCGACTTACGTCAATGCCGGCTTTGGTCTGCCGTGGGTGACGTTGGGTGTTGGCCTGCTGGTGGTCTTTACAGGCGTAAGCTCTGCGGCGGCTGTGCTGCTGGGTTTCGTGGGCTATCTCAACGAGCTTGTTGCCGTGCCTACAATCTTCACGCTTGTTGGCGTGGTGGCCGTTCTGGGGGCCATCACGTTCTGGGGGGTTGCCCAGTCACTTGTTGTTGTGGCGCTGACAACACTGCTGGAGATCGGTGGGCTTTTGCTGGTGATTGGAGCGGGGCTTCCCTCATTTGGAAACCTGCCTGCAGCGTTGCCGGAGATGTGGCCGGGGCTGGACGCTATCGTCTGGCTTGCTGTTTTGTCGTCCAGCGTGCTGGCGTTCTTTGCGTTTATCGGCTTTGAGGACATTGTGAACATGGCCGAGGAAGTGCGCGAGCCGGACCGATCAATACCGCGCGCCATTATTGCGACCCTGCTGATAAGCACCGGTCTGTATATCGCGTTGGCCATTGTCTCGGTACTGACCATCGCTCCTGAAGTTCTGGCGCAAAGCGACGCGCCGCTTGCGCTTGTGTTTGGGGCCAGCGGCGGCAATGCGGATATTCTCAGCAGCATCGCCATTCTTGCCGTCGTCAATGGAGCCCTCATTCAGATCATCATGGCCTCGCGCCTGATCTATGGGCTTGCTCGTCTGGGGCGGCTTCCGGCCATTCTGGGCCATGTGAATGCGCGCACGCGGACGCCTGACGTTGCGATACTTGTTGTCATGGCGATTGTGCTGGTCTTTGCCATATCGCTGCCGATCGTTGAACTCGCATCATATGCATCACTGGCGGTGCTGCTGGTGTTCACCAGCGTCAATGTGGCGTTGCTGGTCATGCGCCGCCGACCGGACGATCGGCACGACGGGTTCCGCGTGCCCATAGCCGTGCCCGTTGTCGGTGCGCTGGCAAGCTTTGGCCTCTTTGTTTTTGGCGCAGGCCAGCAGGTTGCGCCGCTGTTTTATTGAGCAGGGGCGGGCGCTATCGGCACGGCTGCGGGTGGTGCTGAGGGCACAATGCCTGCGCGGTGCAAGTCTCTCACTAGTTCGACCGGCACCGGGCCGCCAGCAAGGCGGGCGCGGTAGATCTGTGTGTTTTCAAGAACCCGCTGTACGTAGTTGCGGGTTTCCGAAAACGGGATCTGCTCAACCCAGTCGATGGGGTCTATGCCCGGCGTGCGCGGGTCGCCATAGGTGGCGATCCACTCGTTCACGCGTCCGCCACCGGCATTGTAGGCGGCAATGGTGAGCACGTAAGAACCGCCAAACTCATCCAGCAAATCACCCAGGTGGGTTGTGCCGATCTGTGCGTTGTAGGCGGGGTCTGTCAGCAGGCGGGCGCGGTCGTAGGGCAGACCGTAGGCCTGCGCTGTGCGCTGTGCTGTTGCCGGCATAAGCTGCATCAGTCCGCGTGCACCTGCGTGGCTGACCGCCTGGGGATCAAACTCGCTTTCCTGCCGTGAGATGCCGAACGCCAGGGCGCGCTCCACAGGCGACCCGGCGGACACTACATTCGGCAGCGCGTTTACCGGATAGGCATAGTCCGGTAGCTCGATGCCTATGCGGGATGCAACCTTGGCCGTGCGCACGGCAAGGTTGGGGCGTCCTGCCTGCAACAGCCAGCTTGCCATAGCTTCCAGATCGCCTGCATCGGTGAAGTACCGCGACAGGTGGTAGAAGAACGATGTTACCAGGCGCTCCTCACCCAGCGCGTTCAGCATTTTCATGGCGTTGGCCGCGCTCGACGTTGTGAAGGTCTGAGGTTTCTGGCTCGATGTCGCAATGATGTTGAGAGACGTGTCGCCACCCAAAAGCGACTGGCGGGCCAACTGACCATAAAATGTCGTGTCGTGCTCGGACGCGCGCTGATAGTAAAATGCAGCGTCCTCCATGCGGCCATCCGCCTGGGCAGCGCGACCCGCCCAATAGGCGGCGCGCGCCTGGCTGATGGGGGTCTGCACATTGTTCAGCAGTGTGCGGAAATGGAAATAGGCACTTGTCGGATCATTGAGAAACCGTAGCGCCAGCCAGCCTGACAACCATTCACCTTCGGCAAAATCAACGCCAGCCGACATGCCGTGGCCGCGAACCAGATTGTAGGCGGTCTGATAGTCGCGCTCCTTGATGAGCCTGCGGGCGTGCAAATGCCGTTCACGCCAGAACTCGTCCGGGCGCACCATTTCATCGGCTGTTGTGGGGGCGCGCAAAATCAGCGGTACGGCGTCGTCCGGGGCACCGTTACGGCGGCGCCAGCGGGCGCGCTCGAACAGTAACCCGGGGTTGTCGGCAAGGCTGGCGGGCACGGCATTCACCGCGGCGTCCACGCCTGCGCTGCGGTTGATGAGGCGGATGCGTGCTTCTGCCAGAGCGGCTTGTTCAGCCCCTACCAGTGATGCCATCTGGCGGGCGTCGGTTGCGTCATTGTCCCACAACAGGCGGTCAAGGCGGCTGATATGGTCTTCGCGCCTGAGGACGGATGCATACTGGCGTACAATCTGGGCTTCGCGGGTGCTTTCAAAATCGTGTTCAATCCAGCCGGCGCGGATCATGTCAGCGCCGCGTTGTGCGTCACCGGCGGCAATCAACGTGTCGCCAAACCGTATTTTGCCTTCGCCGGTGATCGGCGGGTTCATGTCGAACCAGGATAGGATTGCTCCGTTGTCGCGCGTTTCGTCTAGCAGGGCCTGTTCAGCGCGGCGCTCCAGCCGGTCACGGCGGGGCCAGTCCTGATTGGCATTGAGAAACGACACGATCTCGGCGTGGCTGTTGCCGGCATTCTTGTCCTGAAGCTCCAGCCAGCGGATGATTTTTCGGGCGGTCTCATCGCGAATGCGGGCCGCGCTGGTGTTGGCGGCTGTCCAGTTTCCGGCCTGCGCATCGGCCAGAGCGGCCTGCACGAGCGCATAGTCGGACTGGGTAAGGTTAAGACCGGGCAGCGGCACCGTTGCGCCCGGATCAATGGCAGGCGGTGTCGGGCGGGCGGAGGGCACAGCAGGGGTTTGCGACTGGGCAAAGGAAATGGAAGCCGTGGCGGGCAGCAAAAGCACTGAGGCAAGTATCGCGAGGCTAAGGGTCGTCATAGGGCGGGGGGAACGCAGAACTGGGAACAACGCCATCTCTCCGGATCAGGGGGGATCACCAGTATAGACCTGAAATATGTCCGACGCTTGATGGAAATGCCGGGTTCGTAATGAATTGTATCCTGCCATTTATGCAACTGCTGCAAGGCGTCCCTGCGTGAACTAACGTTGCGGTAGCCGGTGGGTTCACATAATGTCCGCGCCCTTGGTGCAACAACGCCGAATACGGCCTGCACCTTCAATTTTTTGCGCTGCTGTCACTCAGGAACAAGTTCGATGTTCAAAGGTTCAATCGTCGCCCTTATCACGCCCTTTGACGGTGAGGCCGTGGACGAAAAAGCGCTGCGGGGCCTTGTGGATTGGCATGTGGAGCAAGGCACCCACGGCATTGTGCCCTGTGGCACCACCGGCGAAAGCCCGACGCTGACCCATGATGAACACATGCGGGTGACGGAGATTGTTGTGGAGCAGGCGGCAGGCCGCATTCCCATCATGGCGGGTGCCGGCTCAAACTCCACGGTGGAGGCCATCGAGTTTACCCGCCACGCCAAACAGGTGGGGGCGGACGGGGTGCTTGTGGTTACGCCCTATTACAACAAGCCGTCGCAGGAGGGCATGTACCAGCACTTCATGGCGGTGGCGGATGCCGCTGACATTCCGCTGTTCATTTACAATATCCCGCCGCGCAGCGTTGTTGATATGAGCGTCGAGACGATGGCGCGGCTGGCGAAGCACCCCAACATTGTGGGCGTGAAAGACGCCACCGCTGAGATTGACCGGGTGTTGCACACCCGTGCCGCCATCGGCCCTGATTTCATTCAGCTTTCCGGCGAGGACGGCACCGCGCTGGCGTTCAACGCCATGGGCGGTGTGGGCTGCATTTCGGTGACGGCCAATGTGGCTCCGGCGGCGTGCGCCGAGTTTCAAAATGCGTGTCTGGCCAAAGACTACGACCGCGCGCTGGCGATGCAGGACCGGCTGATCGGGGTGCATCAGGCGATGTTCTGCGAGACAAGTCCCGCGCCGGTAAAGTATGGCGTGAGTCTGCTGGGGCTGGCCGCCAACAGTGTGCGTCTGCCGTTGGTGGCAGCATCTGCGGCGGGCGAAGACCGTGTGCGCAAGGCAATGTCAGACGCAGGTCTGCTCAACAGCTAGAGGCTGTAAGGAAACGCACAATGGCACAGGCAAAAAAAGGGGCAGCGGGGCAGTACAAGATTGCTGCTGAAAACCGCAAGGCTCGCCATGCCTATGAGATTGGCGACACGTTGGAAACCGGCATTGCGCTTCAGGGAACCGAGGTAAAGGCCCTGCGGTCAGGCAAGGGCAACATTGGCGAGAGTTATGCGTCCATCGAGAATGGCGAATTGTACCTCATCAATAGCTATATCCCTGCCTACGAGGCCGCCAGCCGCTTCAACCATGCACCACGCCGGCCGCGCAAGCTGCTGGTTCATGCGCGTGAACTGTCCAAACTTTTCAACGCCGTGCAGCGCGACGGCATGACGCTGGTGCCGCTCAAGGTTTATTTCAACGAGCGTGGGCGCGCCAAGCTGGAACTCGCGGTGGCGCGTGGCCGCAAGGCGCACGACAAGCGCCAGGCCGACAAGAAGCGCGACTGGCAGCGCGACAAGGCGCGGATCATGCGCGAGCGCGGCTAGGTACTGCTCATATCGTCCGTGATCTGACGGAAAACATCTTCAAACATCTGCGTAGTCAGACGTCCGGTGTTCGTGTTGTAGCGAGAGCAGTGGTAGCTGTCATACAGGGTCACATCACCAAGGGCGTGTCGGCTGCCGTGCCCGAACGGGTGGTCTGCAAGTCTGTAGCCACCCATGCGCAGCACGCTTTCGTGAGCGACACGGCCCAGCGCCAGCATATGCGTGAGGTTCGGCAGAGCCTCTATGCGGCCCTCAAGGAACGCGCGGCAGGTGTTAATCTCAAGCGGTGTTGGTTTGTTTTGCGGCGGCACACACCGCACGGCATTGGTAATCATGGTGTTGTGCAGGGTCAGGCCGTCGTCAGGGCGGGCAGCATAAGTGCCCTTGCTCAGGCCAAACTTTTCAAGCGTCGCATACAGCAGGTCGCCCGCGTAGTCGCCGGTGAAGGGGCGCGCCGTCTTGTTGGCCCCCTGAAGGCCCGGCGCGAGACCGACGATGAGCAGGCGTGCCTTCTCATCGCCAAATGACCTGACGGGTCCGTTATGCCACTCAGGGTGGGCGGCGCGGTTGGCTTTATGGAACGCTACCAGGCGTGGGCAATGTGGGCAGGAGTAGTCAGGCTCCGGCGCAGGCGTGATGTCGGGAACGGACTTTGATCTGGTCATGCGGGATCATAGTCGTGTTCCCTCTCGTCGTCATACTCATAGGCATCATCATTGTCGTCGTCTTCATCGTCGCGGTCATCGTGCTGGTTACTGGCACCAGTGTTGCGGCCGATGAGGGCTTGCAGTGACTGAAGTTCAATGAAGCGGTCGGCCTGACGGCGCAGGTCATCGGCAATCATCGATGGTTGTGAACGGATGGTGGAAATGACGGTGACGCGAACGCCCTTGCGCTGGACGGCGGCCACCAGTGCGCGAAAATCGCCGTCGCCCGAAAACAGCACCATATGGTCGATGTGGTCGGCCAGCTCCATGGCATCGACGGCAATCTCGATGTCCATGTTGCCTTTGGTTCGGCGGCGGCCCTGCGCGTCGGTAAACTCCTTGGTGGGTTTTGTGACCATCGCGTAGCCGTTGTAATCAAGCCAATCGACAAGCGGGCGCAACGGCGAGTAGTCAGCTTCCTCGTTGAGGGCGGTGTAATAGAAGGCGCGGATCATGCGCCCCTGTTGGGAGAACGCATTCAGCAGGCGCTTGTAGTCGATGTCGAAATCAAGCGCCTTGGTGGCTGCATAAAGATTTGCACCGTCTATAAACAATGCAAAACGCTCGGACGGGTGAATATCGATTCCGGTGGCCATCGGGTGTCTATCCAAAACAAACAAAAATGCATATGTCGGCTCCAGATCAGCCGCGCTGTATAGGTCGGGAGATAGGGCGTTTGCCGTGAATGCAAAGGGAGACCAGGAAAGGTGATGGCCGACCGGATTTTTATCGGCTTTGGCGGCAATCTGGCCGGGCCTGCGGGCAGTCCGCGCCAGAGCATTGCTGCCGCTGCGCGCTTGCTTGGGCTGCGTGGCATTCATCTGGTGGCACAATCTGCGCTGTATGAAAGTGAGCCGTGGGGGGGCATTCGCCAGCCGAGGTTTGTGAATGGTGTCTGGGAAGCGCGCTCGCGGCGCAGTCCACAGCAGGTTCTGGGCATCTTGCTGGACGTTGAAAAGCAGCTTGGGCGTCGCCGCCGCGTGCGGTGGGGCGCGCGGGTCATTGACCTTGATCTGCTGGCGTACGGGTATGTCTCGGGTCAGTGGCAAGCGCCGGTGGCCCTGCAATTGCCCCATCCCGCTATCGCTCAGAGGGCGTTTGTGTTGCGTCCCTTTGCTGATCTCGCGGCGGGCTTTCAACCTGGTGGGCCAGGGGCACCGAATATCGGGCAAATGGCTGCCGGACTGCCGGTTTTTGCTCGCGCCGCAACGCGCCGGATCGTGGCGACACAGGGCTGAAACACTTGCTTTTGTGCAGTGCAAGGAGTACCTAGAGCTTACCGAATAACCAATGCCTCGTCGTCGTGGGCAGCATTTGCTGTTCACGCGGGAGGTTTTTGCGTCTCTCAGGCCTCGCGGATATCCGCTTGAATTGTCTGGGAAACCGCGCAAAACCGTCTTTCAGGAGTTGCCCCCAATGGCCCGCGTTACCGTTGAAGACTGCATCGACAAAGTCCCAAATCGTTTCGAGCTGGTGCTGCTGTCGGCCCGCCGGGCCCGTGCCATGTCGTCGGGCGCGGCGCTGACCATTGACCGCGACAACGACAAGAACCCCGTTGTGGCACTTCGTGAAATTGCCGAGGAAACGGTTGACTGCCAGGAGCTGCGCGAGGACGTGATTGCGGGCCTTCAGCGCCACGCCATGAGCGAAGACTTTGACGCAGATGGCGCCGAGGACGGTGACGTGGCCGTTCCGCTGCAACTTGGTATGGAATCCCGTGCGGATGACATGCCCGCCGGTGACAGCTTTGGTAGCCGCGACATGAGTGATGAAGACCTGCTGCGCGCCCTGCATGATGCCGGCGAGAAGACAGCAGAACGTCCTGCAGGCAGCGATGAGGAATACCCGGACCTCTAGGCCCAAAAAGCCACCGGCAAAAAGCCGGACGATTGAGCCTGGCGCAGACCCTGTTCAGGGGGGCGCCAGTGCCGGTGCCTTGGGTAATTCTCCGGCTCGCGGGGTGCCGCCATTGCCATCATCTGGCGGTCAGGCTGCGGTTCCTCCAAACACTGACTCTTCAACCGACGTATCCGCCTCTGTTCGGGTTGCGGACATAAATCAGCCTGTTCTGCCGGTAGCGAAAAAGCCGCGCGAGCGGCGCAGGATGATCCGCCAGTATGATCTGGTTGAGCGGGTCAAATCCTACTATCCCGCCGTCGACGAATCTCTTTTGAACCGTGCGTATGTTTACGCGATGAAGATGCACGGGTCGCAGAAACGCGCATCGGGGGATCCGTATTTTTCGCATCCGCTTGAAGTGGCCGGCATCCTGACGGACCTCAAGCTGGACCCGGCCACCATTGTGACTGCGCTGCTGCATGACACGATTGAGGATACCGAAGCCACTCATGAGGAAATCGCCAGGCTGTTTGGCGAGGAGATTGCGCAGCTTGTGGATGGTGTCACCAAGCTGACGCGGCTTGAACTTACCAACGAAGATTCCAAGCAGGCTGAAAACTTCCGCAAGCTCATTCTGGCGGTTGCCAAGGATGTGCGGGTGTTGCTGGTGAAGCTGGCAGACCGGCTGCACAACATGCGCACGCTGGAGCACATCAGGAAACCTGAATCACGCCGCCGCATCGCGCAGGAAACCATGGACCTCTATGCGCCATTGGCGGGTCGCATGGGTATGCAGGGGTTCCGCGATCAGCTTGAGGATCTGGCGTTTGCGGAGCTTAACCCCGAAGCGCGCGATGCGGTGAAATCGCGCCTTGACCTCAAGCAGGAAAAAAGCCGCGATCTTGTGGTGCGTATTGCCGACGAGATCAAGCGCCGTCTGGCGGCTGTCGGTATCGAGGCCTGGGTATCAGGCCGCACCAAGACGGCATACTCGATCTGGAAGAAGATGGAGCGCAAGTCGATTGCGCTTGAACAACTTTCCGACATCTATGGCTTTCGCGTGGTGGTGGACAGCGTTGACGACTGCTACCGCGCGCTGGGCATCCTGCATGGTGCGTGGCCAATGGTGCCGGGTCGGTTCAAGGATTATATTTCAACGCCCAAGGGCAATAACTACCGCTCGATCCACACCACCGTTGTGGGGCCTGAACGCGAGCGTGTGGAAATGCAGATCCGCACGCTTGAAATGCACGAGGTGGATGAGTTCGGCGTGGCCGCACACTGGTTCTACAAGGACTATGTGGAGAACGGTTCTAAGAAATCGGTCAGCGCATCCGACGAGTTGGTTGCTCCGTTCCGCTGGCTGCGCGAAGTGGTGGAAATGCTTGAGCATGACGCCACGTCGGAGGAGTTTCTGGAGCACACCAAACTTGAGATGTTTCAGGATCAGGTGTTTTGCTTCACGCCCAAGGGTCGCCTGATTGCCCTGCCGCGCGGCGCGACGCCGATTGATTTTGCCTATGCGGTGCATACTGACATTGGCGACCGGTGTGTTGGTGCGATGGTGAACGGGCGGCATATGGCGCTGCGATCTGAACTGCAAAACGGTGATGAGGTCGAGATCATGGCGACCGGACAGCAGGTGCCGCCGCTGAGTTGGGATGACATTGTCGTCACCGGCAAAGCCCGTGCAGCTATCCGCGCACACAGACGGCGCGCCGAGCGCGAGCAGTATGTGCGGTTGGGGCGCGGCATTGTCGAAGCCTCGCTGCGCACGGAAGGCCTGCCGGTGGATGAGGCTGCGCTCGAAGTTGTGGTGCATGATCTGCCGGCGTCAACGCTTGAAAGCCTGTTTGAGCAGGTGGGCCGTGCGACGCTCAATGTCGAGACGGTGGTGCGGGCCATGCTTGTGCATTTCACACCGGAGAAAAAATCACGACGCCCGAAAATCAAAGGGGCAAAGGTTGCAGCCGGCTCTGAGCGCGCGCGCGAGGACGGTACGCTGCCGCGCGGCCGCCCTGACGCCATTCCCATTACGGGGGCGGGTGTGGGCACCAGCGTCACGCTGTCGCCGGTATCCTTGCCGATACCCGGTGACCGGATTGTCGGCATCATGCAGCCTGGCAAGGGCGTTGAGGTTTATCGTATCGATAGTCCGGCGCTGGCCGCCTACGACGACGATCTTGATTGCTGGATCGCGGTTAAATGGGACATCGACGCCGATGAGCACCGGCAGTTTCCCGCCCGTATCGCGCTTGTGTTGGCCAACGCGCCCGGCGTGCTGGGTGAGGTGGCAACCGTTGCAGGCAAGCACGGCGCAAACATCGAAAACCTGACAACCACCGACCGCAAGCCGGATGTGTATGAGATGACAGTCGATATTGGTGTTGAAAGCGCCCAGCATCTTGAGCGCTTGCTGACCGGGCTGCGCGGCCTCAAGAGCGTGTCGTCGGCAAAGCGGGTCTATGGCTGACCCCGTTTTCATTTTGGGGCGAGTTTGCTATTGAGCAGCCCATGACAGACTCACAGAACATTCGAAACTCGATTGATGTTGAAGGCACTTCGGCCCCCATGGGACTGGAGGATGTGCTGGACGAGTTTCGCGCGGCCGGGGCGCTTCTGGAGGGGCATTTTGTGCTGTCCTCAGGGCGGCATTCGGGCACTTATCTGGAAAAGAACAAGGTCTTCATGGACCCGGCCCGCACGGCGCGGCTGGCCAATGCGCTGGCAAAAAAGGTTCAGGCGACGGTCAAGGGCGGTATTGATGTGGTGGTGGCACCGGCTGTTGGTGCCATCATTCCCGGCTATGAAATGGCTCGGCAGCTTGGGCTTAAATCCATGTTCACCGAGCGCGAGGAAGGCAAGTTCGTGTTCCGCCGCAACTTCGTGCTGGCACCCGGTGCACGCGTATTGATGGTCGAGGACATTGTCACCACGGGCCTGTCGTCACGGGAGTGTCTGGCGGCCATTCGCGAGGCCGGCGGGGAGCCGGTGGCGGCGGCGTGCTTTGTGGACAGGTCAGGCGGCAAGGCTCACCTTGGGGTGCCGATGGTGCCGCTGGCCCAGCTTGATGTGCCAAGCTATGCGCCCGACGAGGTGCCACCGGAACTTGCAGCCATCCCCATCGTGAAGCCCGGCAGCCGTAACCTCAAAAGCTAGCGCACTCAGCGCAGTCGGACGGTGCGCTTTGACATTGCTTTGGTGTGACACCAGATTGAGCCCATGACCAATTTACCAACCAGTTCGCCTTTGCGCCTTGGCGTTAACATTGACCACGTGGCCACCATTCGTAATGCGCGTGGGGGGATGCATCCTGACCCGGTGCGCGCGGCGCTGATTGCCGCGGCGGCGGGGGCCAACGGTATCACGGCTCATTTGCGCGAAGACCGGCGGCATATTTCTGACAATGACATTGCCCGGCTGATGCAGGAATTGGCGTTGCCGCTCAATCTTGAAATGGCGGCGACTGACGAGATGCTTGCCATAGCTCTCAACCACAAACCCCATGCGGTATGTATCGTGCCTGAGCGGCGCGAAGAGCTGACCACCGAGGGCGGGCTTGACGCTGCTGCTCAGCACAATCATCTGGCCCCCTATGTACGTGAGCTTGTGGATGCGGGTATGCGGGTATCGCTTTTTGTGAACCCTGACAAAGTGCAGCTTGCGGTGGCCAAGGCTTTGGGCGCGCAGGTGGTGGAGCTTCACACCGGAGCCTATTGCGACGCTCTGATTGACCAGGATGCGGAAGCGGCCGCGCATGAGCTGAGGCGTCTGCAAGCCGCTGCCCGTGAAGGGGCCGACATGGGCCTCGAAATGCACGCGGGCCACGGCATCACGTTTGAGGGTGTTACCGCCATTGCAGCCATCCCTGAACTTGTGGAACTTAACATTGGTCATTTCCTCATCGGCGAGGCCATTTTTGGCGGCCTTGATTCAACCATCCGCCGGATGCGCGGGCTGATGGATTCAGCGCGCCGCACCGGTAACGTAGCCACCGCGTAGGGCTTAGCGTAGGGGCGCGGAATGATCCTTGGCATCGGCAACGACCTGATCGACATCCGCCGCATCGAGCAGACGCTTGAGCGGTTCGGGGATCGTTTTATCCAGCGGATTTTTACCGATATCGAGCAGGCCAAGTCCGAGCGTCGCCTTAACCGGGCGGCATCCTACGCCAAGCGGTTTGCCGCCAAGGAGGCGTGCTCCAAAGCGCTGGGCACGGGCCTTCGACAAGGCACGTTCTGGCGCGATATGGGCGTTGCCAATCTGCGGAGCGGCAAGCCGACCATGGTGCTGACCGGCGGCGCGCTTGGGCATCTTGAGCGGATGACGCCGCGCGGTATGATTGCGCAGATTGACCTTACTATCACCGACGACATGCCGCTGGCGCAGGCGATTGTCATTATCTCCGCAGTGCCTGCGGAGAAGGTTGCCTGATCGTCATGCACAGCCAGACGCAAACAGATGGTCCCTTCAAGGTTGCAGCGCTTTATCATTTTGTGGTGCTGGATGACCCGGCAGCCCTGCGGCCCGGCATTCTGGCGGCATGTCAGGCAAATGGCCTGAAAGGCACCATCCTGTTGGCCAACGAAGGCATCAACGGGACCGTGGCAGGCAAGGCTGACGGTGTTGACGCGGTAATTGCAGAGCTGGCGGCGCGGCCTGAGTTTCAGGGGCTTGAAGTTAAATATTCCAGCGCGGACGCAATGCCGTTTTTGCGCCTGAAAGTCCGGCTGAAAAAAGAGATTGTGACCCTTGGCGTTGCCGGAGTGGATGCTGCAAACGGCAAGGGTGATTATGTTGATCCCACGCACTGGAACGCCATGTTGGCGGACCCCGATACGGTGGTGATTGATACGCGCAACGCCTACGAAGTGGCGATTGGCACGTTTGAGGGGGCAATCAATCCGGGTACGGAGAACTTTCGCGATTTTCCGGCGTGGTTTGACGACTTTGCAAAAACACTGCGCAAGGGCACCGGCACACCGCCCAAGATTGCCATGTTCTGTACCGGCGGCATTCGATGCGAGAAGGCTACAGCCTATGTGAAGACGCAGGGCTTTGACGATGTCCACCATCTCAAGGGCGGCATTCTCAAATATCTGGAAAACGTGCCCGAAGATGAAAGCCGCTGGAATGGCGAATGCTTTGTGTTTGACCAGCGGGTGGCTGTGAAACATGGCCTTGAAGAGGGCGATTACGACCAGTGCCATGCCTGCCGTATGCCTCTCAGTCCGCAGGAGATGACGTCAGACCAGTATGTGCCGGGCATTTCGTGTCCACACTGTCACGACACACGCACCGAAGCACAGCGCGAGCGCTACCGCGAGCGACAGCGGCAGATTGAAAATGCCGCACAGCGTGGCCGAAAGCATCTGGGCAGCCCATGAGCGGGCATCCCATTCTCTACAGCTTCAGGCGGTGTCCCTATGCCATGCGGGCGCGCATGGCGCTGCTGACAAGCGGCACCCCGGTGCGGCTGCGCGAAGTGGTGCTGCGTGATAAACCCGACGAGATGATCGAGGCGTCCCCCAAAGCAACTGTGCCGGTGCTGGTGCTGGATGACGGGCAGGTGATTGATGAAAGTCTGGCCATCATGCGCTGGGCACTGGCCCGCCACGATCCACACTGCTGGGTGCCCGGTGACGCTGATACATCAGCGCGTTGTGCCGACCTGATTGCCGAAGCGGATGGTCCTTTCAAGGACAACCTCGACCGCTACAAATATCCAACACGCTATGAGAATGTGGACCCGATTGCCGAACGTGACGCGGGACTGGTGTTCCTTAAAAGGCTTGATGAGATGATCGTGCAGGACGGTCAGCTACTGGGCCGGCAGCCGAGCCTTGCGGACTACGCCATTTTCCCGTTCGTGCGCCAGTTCGCGAATACGGACAGGGAGTGGTTTGATGCCCAGGCGCTTCCAGCCCTTCACCCGTGGCTTGAGGGACATCTCAAGTCGGCCTTGTTTGAGGCTGCGATGGTGAAACATCCGCAATGGAAAACCGGTGATCGTGAGCCTGTGTTTGGCGTGTCGCTTGAACGGGCATAGGCGGCGCGCTGCCTCAGATTCGCTTTGCAGCCACGAAACATTGCGAAATTGGCCAGATAAGGCTATCCAGCGCCTCATATATGGCAATTCTTCATGCTATTCGCGCAGAGTTGGGGCACAGTACCGACCCCCTGCACACTGCGGCGTGAAGGGTCTTTTCAGGACGTGTGGAAGCTTGTGAGCATGACGGACAAGACCAGGGCGGCGCAGTCCAGCGGGCTGATTGAAAACCTGCGAACCATTGGTTACGCGCTGTTGATTGCGCTGGTCATCCGCGCGCTGTTCTTTCAGCCGTTTTCCATTCCGTCTGGCTCCATGCTGTCGACGCTGCTGATCGGCGATTATCTGTTCGTATCGAAATACGCCTATGGCTACTCCAGGCACTCGCTGCCGTTCAGCCCGCCGCTGTTTTCAGGGCGCATTCTGGGCGGCGAGCCTGAGAAGGGCGATGTGGCGGTTTTCAAGCTGCCGACGGATGGCCGCACTGATTACATCAAGCGCGTTGTCGGGCTGCCCGGAGACAAAATACAGATGCGCGACGGTCAGCTTTTCATCAATGGTGAAGGTGTCCCGCGTGAGCGTGTCGAGGACTTTGTTGAAGAAGACCGTTTTGGCAATATCCGCCGCGTTGCCCGTTTCCGCGAAACCTTGCCCAACGGAAAGACCTATCTGACGCTCGATCAGGTGCCGTCAGGCTCTGGCGACAACACCGGCGTGTTCAGCGTGCCTGCCGGACATTATTTCATGATGGGCGATAATCGGGATAACTCGCAGGACAGTCGTGTGCCCGGTGCGGTGGGGTTTGTGCCGTTTGAAAATCTGGTTGGGCGGGCCGAGTTCATTTTCTATTCGACTGATGGTTCGGCGCGCTTCTGGGAGTTCTGGCAGTGGCCCGGCGTCACCCGCTGGGGCCGCATCGGGCAGGGCGTGCATTGACGCGCCAGGCCGCCGGTGCTGCCAGCAAGCTGATGCTAACGCTGGGACATGACTTCACGAATCCTGACCTGCTCGATCGGGCATTGACCCATGCCAGCGCGACCGCGGCGCAGGGGCCGGACAACGAGCGCATGGAGTTTCTTGGCGACCGGGTGTTGGGACTGGTGATCGCGGATGCATTGCTGACGCGGTTCCCTTCGGCATCCGAAGGCGAACTGGCACCACGGCTCAACCGGCTGGTGCGTCGGCAGACTTGTGCTGCTGTTGCGCGCGATCTGGATCTGGGACGCTTTGTGCATATGGCACCTGCTGAAGAAGCGCAGGGCGGGCGCGCCAAACCGGCCATTCTGGGCAATGCAATGGAAGCGGTGATCGCCGCGCTTTATCTGGATGGCGGGTTGGTTGCGGCGCAGACCTTCATATTGTCTGCATGGGCAAAGCAGTTTGAGGCTGTGGCCACCATTCCGCGGGATGCCAAGACGCAGGTGCAGGAGAAACTTCACACCATGGGGCATTCGCACCCGGACTATCGGGTGGTGTCGCAGGCCGGTTCTGACCATGCGCCTGTCTTTGAAGTTGAAGTTGATGCGGGCGCGGCAGGGTCAGCCGTCGGGTCAGGCCCCAGCAAACGCGCCGCAGAGCAGGCCGCAGCCGCAGCCCTGCTGACAGTACTGGAAAGCTCCTCATGAGTGACACGCCAACCTCATCCGGCTTCGTAGCGCTCATTGGTGCGCCCAACGCGGGCAAGTCCACGCTGCTCAATCAGCTTGTGGGACAGAAGGTGGCTATCGTCACACACAAGGCGCAGACCACGCGCTCGCGCATTCGCGGCATCACCGTCGAGGGCAGCAGCCAGATTGTGTTTGTGGATACGCCGGGTATCTTTACCCCCAAGCGACGGCTTGACCGCGCCATGGTAGCGGCGGCGTGGGGAGGGGCGGACGAAGCAGATGTGACGGCGCTCATTGTGGATGCCAAACGCACACGGCCTGATCATGAGGGCTTTCTGGCGATCCTGAAATCGCTGTCCGGCGCAAAGACGCCATGCCTTCTTGTGCTCAACAAGGTGGATGAAGCGCCACACGAAAGACTTCTGGAACTTGCAGCAGTGGCGAACGAGCATGTGGCGTTTGCTGACACTTTCATGATTTCAGCGCTTAACGGCGACGGCGTCGCGGACCTGCGCAAACGTCTTGCTGGCATGATGCCGGAAGGCCCGTGGCTTTATCCGGCGGACCAGGTGGCCGATTTGTCGCAACGGTTGCTGGCAGCTGAAATCACCCGCGAAAAACTGTTTTTGCGGCTGCATGATGAGTTGCCTTACGCCACCACGGTTGAGACCGAAGGCTGGACCGAACGGCCCGACGGCTCGATCAAGATTGACCAGGTAATTTATGTGGAGCGCCCCGGCCAGAAAGGCATTGTGCTGGGCAAGGGCGGCAAGACCACCAAGGAGATTGGTCAGGCGGCGCGCGAAGACATTCAGGAGGCGCTGGGGATCAAGGCGCATCTGTTCTTGTTCGTGAAGGTGCGCGAGGGCTGGGGCAATGATCCCGAACGTTACCGGATGATGGGTCTGGAGTTCCCCAAACAAGGCTGACGTCGGGCAGATGCGGTTTTCCACAGGTGGGGACAAACCGCTGAATTGTTGCAATTTTGTTGTCATGCTGTCTCAATCGCGGTGCCTAAGCAGTTGTTTTTGCAGCAACTCGCTCCAAAGCGCGCGCAACCCATTTGTCTGATTTTTCCCATTTTCCGGATTTTTAATGGACTGGATCGACGACGGCATTGTTCTGCATGTGCGTCCCCACGGGGAGGCGTCGGTCATTCTTGAACTTCTGACGCGAGATCATGGACGTCATCTGGGGCTGGTGCGGGGCGGCACGTCCAAACGTCTGCGCGGGCTCTTGCAGCCCGGCAACACCCTGCGGGCGCACTGGCGGGCGCGCCTTCAGGAGCATTTGGGCAGCTACACCGTGGAGCCGCTGGTGGAGCGGGTGTCTGTGGCACTGGCGAACCGCAAGGCACTTGGCGGGCTGACCGCTGCGGCTGCTGTGGCCAGTGCGGCGCTGCCAGAACGAGAGGCGCATCCGCGTGTCTATGACGGGCTGACGGTGCTGCTGGACACGCTGGATGACGCCGACACATGGCCCGCCGTTATGGCGCGATGGGAGCTTGGACTGCTGGAAGATCTGGGCTTCGGGCTCGATCTGTCAGCGTGTGCAGTAACCGGTGAAACCGAAAACCTGGCCTATGTCTCACCCCGTTCAGGCCGCGCGGTTACGCAGGAGGCTGCTGGCGTTTACAAGGAACGGTTGCTGAAACTACCGGCGTTTCTGGCGGGCGGTGACGGCTACGGGGCGGACGACATTCACGATGGTTTGCGGCTGACCGGTTTCTTTCTGGAGAAACGCGTGTTTGCTCCCGGTGACAGAGCCCTGCCGGTGCCGCGGGTGGCCGTGCTGGATGTGCTTGGTGTCTAGCTGCCGCTGATCGCCGCGCCGATGAGGGCCACGAAGGCCAGCATGGCAAACAGTGCCGTGCCCGCATACAGCGGTGTGTTGGTCACCGTGCGGCGGGTGCGCTGCACCTGTCGCCAGGGGATGACAAGGGCCGCGGGCAGCACCAGCAGCGTCGCGGCTCCCGCCGCCAGTGCAATGGCTGTCTCCTGGGTGAATAAAATCGGCGCGGGCGTGCCGTCGGGAATGCCGTAGCGGGCAAGCAGCGTGGCGAGAAAAGCGGCGATGCTCATGAACAGCCAGTATCGTGTGTTGGAAATCATTGTCGCCTCATCCCTGTTGCCCTTCGTTCATCCGGGCACATGCCCTTGACCCACTTTGGTGGGCGGGCGACCAAGAGTTTAGCCTGAAAATCCCTGATTCGGACCAGCCATGAGCAAGCCCACGACGCCGCCGGATAATGCCCGCCCGATTGCCCTGCGTGAGGCGCTCGAGGAGCGGTATCTGGCCTATGCACTTTCCACCATTACCCAGCGGGCCTTGCCGGATGTACGCGACGGGCTGAAGCCGGTGCAGCGTCGGCTGCTGTTTGCCATGCGCCAGCTCAAGCTGGACCCGTCAGGCGGCTTCAAGAAATGCGCCCGTGTGGTGGGTGAAGTGATTGGTCGCTATCACCCACACGGCGACCAGTCGATTTATGACGCGCTGGTGCGTCTCGCGCAGGACTTTGCCCAGCGCTACCCGATGGTGGAAGGCCAGGGCAATTTCGGCAACATAGACGGCGATAACGCTGCCGCCATGCGTTACACCGAAAGCCGCATGACCGAAGTAGCCCGGCTGATGCTGGATGGTCTGGACGAAGACACCGTCGATTTTCGCGACACATATGATGGCGAAGACGAAGAGCCGGTGGTGTTGCCCGGAGCGTTTCCCAACCTGCTGGCCAACGGCACCACGGGCATTGCCGTGGGCATGGCCACGTCCATTCCCCCTCATAACGCGGCAGAGCTTGTGGACGCGGCATTGCATCTCATCAAGCAGCCCAACGCGCGCGATGACACGTTGCTCAAATATGTGCCTGGTCCGGATTTTCCTACCGGCGGGGTGTTGATTGAACCGGCGGAGAGCATCGCCGAGGCCTATCGCACTGGTCGCGGTTCTTTTCGGTTGCGGGCGCGGTGGGAGAGCGAGGACACAGGGCGCGGTGGCTATCAGGTGGTGGTCACGCAAATGCCTTACCAGGTGCAAAAAGCCCGTTTGATCGAGCGGGTGGCGGACCTGCTGCAAGCCAAGAAGCTGCCGCTGCTCGCAGACATTCGTGATGAATCCGCCGAGGACGTGCGGCTTGTGCTTGAGCCGCGCAGCCGCACAATCGAACCTGAAGTGCTGATGGAAAGTCTGTTTCGCACGACTGATCTTGAGGTGCGCATACCGCTCAACATGAATGTGCTGACAGCAGGGCAGGTGCCACAGGTGCTCAGCCTCAGGCAGGTGTTGCAGGCATTTCTGGATCACCGGCAGGTGGTGCTGCGGCGGCGCACGCAGTTCAGGCTTGGCAAGATCGCTCATCGCCTTGAGGTGCTGGAAGGCTACCTTGCGGCCTATCTCAATCTGGATGAGGTGATCCGCATCATTCGTGAAGAAGATGAGCCGAAGAAGGAGCTGATTGCCGCTTTCAAGCTGAGCGAAGTGCAGGCCGAGGCGATCCTGAACATGCGGTTGCGCTCCTTGCGCAAGCTTGAAGAGATGGAAATCAAGGGCGAGCACAAAGCGCTGACAGCGGAAGCCAAAACGCTCAATGCGCTGATGAAGTCAGATGACAAACAGTGGGCGCATATTTCAGACGAGTTGAAAGAGGTGCGCTCGGCGTTTGGCAGCAAGACGGATATTGGCCGCAGGCGCACGCTGCTTGCGGATGCACCGGAGGTGGACGAAGCCGCTGTCGTTGAGGAGTTGACCGTCAAAGAGCCGATTACGGTGGTGTGTTCCGAAGGCGGCTGGATACGCTCCCTCAAGGGCCATGCGGACGATACGTCAGCGCTCAAGTTCAAGACCGGCGATGCGCCACGCTTTGCCGTTCATGCGCAAAGCACTGACAAGATTGTGCTGTTTGCCACCAATGGGCGTTTTTACACGCTGGATGCGGCCAAGCTGCCTGGCGGACGCGGGTTTGGCGAGCCGGTGTCGGTGATGGTTGATCTGGGCGATGGCGAAAGCATCGTGTCGCTGTTTGTCCACACGCCGGGACGTTCGCTGCTGGTGGCGTCGCAAACAGGCTACGGCTTTGTGGTGCCCGAAGATGACGTGATTGCGATGACGCGCAAGGGCAAGCAGGTGCTGAACCTTGCGGCCGGCGATGAGGCGCATACCTGCGTTGAGGCAACGGGCGATACGGTTGCGGTGATGGGCGAGAACCGCAAGCTGCTGTTGTTCCCGCTGGAGCAGGTTAGCACCATGTCGCGCGGCCGTGGTGTGCGGTTGCAGCGTTACAAGGATGGCGGGCTGCGGCAGGCCAAGGTGTTTGCGCTGAAGGACGGCTTCCGCTGGCGCGATGGTGGCGGTCAAAAGCAGATGGATGCCAAGACCCTGAAAGACTGGCGCGGCGACCGTGCGCAGGCCGGGCGGTTGCCGCCGCCGGGCTTTCCAAAGCGCGACTGGATTATTCTGGACGGGTCAGTGCTGGCGCGCGACTAGGCGCTGTTTCGCGCGACGAAGACATCATGGTGGTGGACACTATGGTGGTGGGCACTGGTTTTTTGAGGTGACGCTAAATCCAGGAACCGCAGGCGAGGGCTCTTGTGGCTCTGGACCCCGGATCAAGTCCGGGGTGACATTGCAGTGTGGGTGGTTTGGGAGTGCGCTTGGTTAGGGAGATTGCATGGTTAGCGCTCGAAACAATACTCACCATCCTCCGGTTTGACCGGGGGATCCAGTCAGCAGTCTCAACACACTGCAGTCTTACTCGACATCAAACACGTGGATGCGTTCGTAGCCCCAATAGCTGACCATCATCTGGTAACTGTCGCCGGGCGTATAGCGGGCGGCGTCGAGCAGAATCTCGTTGGTATCTTCAACAAATGTTTCAGGCTGCAGGTCGGCGTTCATCACCACCTGAGCGCAGTCTTCCTTGGGCTCACCCTGCACGAAGTTGCCGCCGCCATCGGCCACAAACCAGCGGTGGATGTGGCAGGGGGTGCGGGCTTCCAGCAGTTCGGGGTCGTCGGTGTTGTTTTGCAGCTTCACCGTGTAGGTCAGCGGCACCTCGCCTGAACGCGGCAGAATGACTGTTTGCGGCGCTGTGACGGTCAGGTGAATCGGGTCTTCATCCAGGTTCAGCCAGCCCTGCGAAATGGCAACGGCCAGTGCGCCGACCGCAGCCAGCATGATGAGGGTTGTGGTCATGTAGTTGGGGCCGCCGGTGGGCGCTGATGTTTTGGCCATGAATCAGTCCTTTGTGTCCGCTATCCGAAGACAACTTCGGGCAGCCATGTGGCGATCTCAGGGAACATCGACAATATGACCAGAGCAAGGATCTGGATGGCCACAAACGGCAATGCGCCTTTGTAAATGTCGGTGGTTTTGACTTCCGGAGGCGCGACACCGCGCAGATAGAACAGTGCAAAGCCGAATGGCGGCGTCAGGAAAGACGTTTGCAGGTTGATCGCCATCATGACGCCCAGCCAGATGGGATCAACGCCCATCATAAGCAAAATGGGGGCAACTACGGGCACAACAACAAACGTGATTTCAATAAAGTCGAGGAAGAAGCCGAGCACGAACATCACAAGCATGACGATGATCACGGCACCCACTACGCCGCCGGGCATGGAACTCAAAAACTCATGCACGGTATCGTCGCCGCCAAGGCCCCGGAACACCAGGCTGAACAACGCCGCCCCCACCAGAATGACAAACACCATGGAGGTAATTTCACTGGTGGTGCGCACCACCTGACCCAGGCATCCATTGCTCAGGGTGCGTGCCAATGAAACGAGTACGCCCCACGCCACAATGGCGCACAGTACGAAGGCTGCGAACGAGGCAACCTGTGTGCCTGTGCTGACAGTGGCGAGGCCCATGCGCAAATCGAATGAGCCGGTGAGAATGAACAGGCCGAGGATGGCACCAGCGGCAAGTACCGGCGGCCAAACGCCATTGACGTGAAGTGCTGCCAGCGCCCGCAGCGGCAGACGGCGCAGGGCCGGGGCTGAATTGTGGGCGGCAACGTCCATGCCGGTGGTGCGGTAGCCTGCCAGCAGTGTTGCGCCGATAGCGCCCACGGCGGCGGCTTCGGTGGGGGTGGCAACGCCTGCCAGAATGGAGCCAAGGACTGATACCATCAGCAACACCGGCGGCAGCAGCGCGTGCAGAATGGCGCCGAAGCCGGGTGCGTTTTCGAGTTCGCTCGCGTCGAGCGCGGGGGACGAGGCAGGGCGCAACCAGGCGGTGAGAAGCTGATAGATGATGTAGAGACCCACCAGCAT
This sequence comes from Pyruvatibacter sp., assembly GCF_040219635.1. Classification (NCBI taxonomy): domain Bacteria; kingdom Pseudomonadati; phylum Pseudomonadota; class Alphaproteobacteria; order Hyphomicrobiales; family Parvibaculaceae; genus Pyruvatibacter; species Pyruvatibacter sp. The sequence goes on along the minus strand of NZ_JAVJSC010000002.1, from coordinate 356,333 downwards.
CAGTCCCGGCAGGAGCGCACCGGCGAACAGATCACCGACAGATATGGCATCGGGTGAAAAGTTGCCCAACGACAGTTGTGCATTCTGGTAGGCGCTGGACATCACGTCGCCCAGCAGCACCAGCACGATGGAGGGTGGAATGATCTGGCCCAGCGTACCGGCTGCGGCAATGGAGCCTGTGGCCAGTGCCGGGTCATAGCCGCGCCGCAGCATGGTGGGCAGAGAGAGCAGGCCCATGGTGACAACGGTGGCCCCGACAATGCCGGTGGACGCTGCCAGCAACGCGCCCACAATGGTGACCGAGATGCCAAGGCCGCCGCGCATGGTGCCAAACAGGCGGCTCATGTTTTCCAGCAGCTCTTCCGCCACCCGGCTGCGCTCCAGCATCACGCCCATGAATACGAACAACGGCACCGCGATGAGCGTTTCGTTGGTCATGGTGCCGAAAATGCGCTGCGGGAAGGCACCCAGGAATGACAGGTCGAAAACGCCCAGCGAATAGCCCAGTACGGCAAAAATCAGCGCTGTGCCCGCCAGCGTGAAGGCAACAGGAAAGCCCGCCAGCAAAAACACGCAGGCGGTTGCGAACATCGCAATGTCGAGGATGGCGGCGAGGTCCATCAGAACAGTTCCGGCGGGGTGTCGGCAGAGGTTGGGTCGGGTGGCGTTTCAGCCCCCGTCAGTATGCGGACAGAATGCGCGGCCAGTGACACGCCCTGCAGTATCATCAACACGGCAAACACGATGATGACGCTCTTGAGCAGGAACACGCCGTGGATGCCGCTGGTTTCCTTCGAGCCTTCAAAGATCGCCCATGAGTTGGAGACATATGGCCAGGCCAGCCAGATGATGGCGACGCAGACAGGCATCAAAAAAAACACCGTGCCGCACAAATCCGTGAGTGCTTTGCGGTGGGGTGTGGCCTGCCGGTAAAACACATCAACGCGCACATGGCCGTTGTGCAGAAGGGTGTATCCCGCCGCCAGCATGAACAAAAATCCGTGCATATAGACGATGGATTCCTGCATCCAGATGGAGCCGATGCCAAATACGTAGCGCTGCACGACAATGATGAACTGCACCAGCACCATGATAAGCGCCAGCCACGCAACGGTGCGGCCGATGCGTTCGTTCAGGGCGTCAATCAGGCTGATGAGTTTCGTCATGCGGTGTGCAGTCAGCCAGCGCTGCCCGTGCGCATGTTGACGTAGGCCTCTTCTGAAATGCGGGTCCAGCGGATGGAGTTTTCGAGGTTCTGACGGAAACTGGCATAAATGCGCCCGGCGATTTCGCTTTCCTGCGACGCCTGTTCGAGCACTGTCTTGGAGGCATCACGGAAACCGCCAAACACCTCGTCGGAAAACTTCTCAAGGATTACGCCGTGGTTTTTGGTGAGGGTATCCAGTGCTGTGGAGTTGTTGTGGTTGAACTCGGCCAGCGTGTAGTCGTGCTCGGTACGGCACACCTGTTCGGCGATAGCGCGCTGGGACGGTGTCAGGCTCTCCCACACATCCTTGTTGAACACAGTGGCCAGTGCTGCGCCGGGCTCGTGGAAGCCGGGCCAGTAGTAGTATTTTGTGACCTTGTAAAAACCCTGCGCCAGATCGTTCCACGGGCCAACCCACTCTGTGGCGTCAATGGCACCTGATTGCAGTGCCTGATAAATGTCCGGACCCGGAAGGCTGACGGCGGCCGCGCCAAGCTGGCGCAGCACTTCGCCGCCAAGACCGGGCATACGGATTTTCAGACCCTTGAGGTCTTCGAGGCTCTCGATGCGCTTATTGAACCAGCCGCCCATCTGCACGCCGGTATTGGCGGACAAAAAGCCTTTGAGGTTGAACTGGCCGGAGAGTTCGTCCCACAATTCCTGACCACCTCCGTGATACATCCAGGCGGTCAGTTCGTTGGCGGTCATGCCGAAGGGGACGGCGGTAAAAAACGTGAAGCCGACAGATTTTCCCTGCCAGTAATATTCAGCGCCGTTGTAGCAATCAGCGGTGCCGGTTGAGACGGCATCGAAGCATTCAAAGGCGGGCACAAGTTCGCCGGCGGCATAGACCTTGACGGAGAGTTGCCCGTCGGTGGCTTCTTCAATGCGTTTGGCCACGCGCTCGGCAGATGTGCCAAGGCCGGGGAAGTTTTTCTGCCAGGTGGTCACCATTTTGAGCTGGCGTTTGCCGGTGACGATGGCGGGTGCTGCGGGGCTTGTGCCCGGTTCACAGTCCGCGGCAGCCGTGCTCTGGCCATTGTCGCACCCTGCAAGGGCGAGTGTGGCGGCGGCACCCGCTGTCACGGCGGCACCGGTCAGGAAATCCCTGCGTTTCATTATCGTCTCCCCGAAGATTTGACGCGCAGTATAGGGATGGGGTGGCCCCGTGCAATGCGGCACTTGGTTTGGCAGTGCCGGCTATCCGGGGGGCTTGAGGGGCGCCCAGCCGTCGAATGTCAGTGCTTCCAGCGGCTTGAAGCGGGCCTTGTAGGCCATCTTGCGGCAATCCTCGATCCAGTAGCCCAGATAGACATAAGGCAGGCCCAGCTCGCGGGCCTTGGCGATGTGATCCAGGATCATGTAGGTGCCAAGGCTGCGGGCCGTCTCGGCGGGATCAAAAAAGCTGTAGACCATGGACAGACCGTCATCGATCACGTCAGTCACCGAGGCACCCAGCAAATGGGGTTTTGTCAGCGGGTCGTCAATATCGATCCCGTCTGCACGGTGGCCCCAATACTCAAAAATGAGCGTGTCCACGGTGGTTTCCTCCACCATGGCGGTGAAGTCGTCTTCGTCCATGTCGGCCATGCCGCCATTGGCGTGGCGGTCTTGCAGATAGGCGCGCAAAAGCTCGAACTGGGGCTCGGTGGCGTGTGGTTCACAGGCGCGACGGGCGAGGTCCGCGTTGCGCCGGATGATACGGCGCTGAGACTGGGACGACGTGAACCTGTCCACCGGAATACGCACCGAAACGCAGGCTGAACACCCTTCGCAGGCGGGCTTGTAGGCAATGGTCTGGCTGCGGCGAAAGCCCGCTGTAGTCAGCATGGAGTTGATGGTGTCCGCGTCCGCATCCAGCAGATGCGTAAACACCTTGCGCTCCTTTCTGCCGGGCAGATACGGGCAGGGCTGCTCCGCCGTGAGATAGAAACGCGGGGCTGTTTTGCCGGGATGGTGGGTCAACGATGCAGGTTCCAGGTGCCTGAGTGGCGAATATCACAGACCATAATACCACGGCGCGAACAGGGAGAAAGTGATCCACAGAATAATCACCAATGGGGCGCCCGCCCGCAGAAAATCAGAAAAGCGGTAGTGGCCGGGGCCCATCACCAGCAGGTTGGTCTGGTAGCCCATTGGCGTGGCGAAGGAGCAGTTGGCGGCAAAGATCACCGCATAGACAAAGATCGTCGGGTCCACGCCAAGCTGCTGCGCGGTGCTGATGCCAATGGGCACAAACAGCACGGCGGTGGCGTTGTTGCTCAACACGTTGGTGAGCACTGCCACAAGCAGGAAGAACACGCTGAGCACCACCGCCGTACCGAACCCGTCAAACAGGGTGATGACCTGGGTGGCGATGAACATGGCGCCGCCGGTTGATTCCAGTGCCGTGCCAAGGGCGAGCGCGGCGCCAACCAGCAAAAAAATCTGTCGGTCGATGGCGCGGGCACCCTGACGCACGTTGAGGCAGCCCGACACAATCATGGCGAAGGCCCCGGCGACAGCAGCCACCACGATGGGCACAAGGCCAAGGGCGGCACTTGCAACGGTTGCGGCCAGAATGATCTGCGCCTTGCGGGCATTGCTCACATCGGGGATCTCGGTTGCAGACCACTCAAGCAGCAACACATCACGGCTGGTGCGCAGGCCGCGCACACTGTCGCGGGTACCGACAATCAGCAACACGTCGCCTGCTTCAAGGCGAATGTCACTCATCCGGGCGCGGATCATCCGACTGCGGCGCTGCACGCCCAGCACAATGCAATCGGTTTCCATGCGGAACCCTGCCTGCTCAATGTTGCGGCCGATCAGCCGCGAGCCGGGGGCGACAATGGCTTCCGCCAGCATCAGGTCGCGGATCGGACGTTGTTCGCCGTCCTCGTCAGGGTCCGAAGGGCCACCGTCCTGGTGGATGAGATCCTGAAATATCTCTGGATCCTGCTTTAGGGCTTCCATCAACGTGGCGCGGGTCGCAGCGATAATCATCGTGTCGCCGGGACGCAGCACCAAGTCTTCATAGGGCGGCAGGAACGGGTGCTCGCCACGCTGAACCATGCGTACAGTGATGTTCTTGAGCGCCGGGAACATGCCGCCCCTGGCTTTGGTTCCCACCAGCGGATGACCATAGCCAAGCTGCAACTGGGCGATGAACTGCTTGCCGGAGCCGCTCAGATCATCGGACAGATTGGCCCGTGACGGCATGATGCGCGGCAACAGGCCCGCAACATAGAGAATGCCAACGCCTGCCAGCACGAGGCCGGGAATGGTGAAATCAAAAAAGCCGATGCGGTCCATGCCCGCGCGTGTTGCAGCGCCCGCTGCCAGCAGGTTTGTGGATGACCCCAGCAGTGTGGTCATGCCGCCCAGAATGGAGGCATAGGACAGCGGGATCATCATCTTGGAGGATGAGACGGAGGCTTTGGCCGCCAGCGCGCTGACCACGGGAATGAAGATCACCGCGACGGGTGTGTTGTTCATGAAGCCCGACACCACCAGCACCACCACCAGCATAACGGCAAGCGTCAGCATTGGCGCACGCACGGCATTGGCGTTGCTGAGTTGGGCCATGCCTTCCAGCGCGCCGGACTGGAACAGGCCCTGACCGATGACCAGCAAAGCCAGCACGGCGATGAGGGCAGGGTCGGCAAGGCCTGCCAGCAATGTGCGCGCGTCAAGCAGGTTTGGTGTGCTTGGCGCTTCTACGGGAAAGACCTGAAAAAACACCAGAAGCCCCGCCAGCAGCGCCAGCGAAGTGATTTCAAGGGGGATGTCTTCTGACGCATAGGCGATGATCGCTGCAACGATGGCAATGAGCACCACCCACATCTGCCAGACGTGGGAAAGGTCGGCCTCCATGGCCGCATCTAGGCACGGCTCCGGGGCAATGCCAAGCGACGTTTTTCAGGGGCTGCGCCTAGGTGGAGATGATGGTTTGCGGTGTCGGGATTCGCTGTGGTGAATTGATGACCACGGTGCCGATGAGATAGTCGTGCAGGCAGCGGCGACGCCTGTTGAACAGCGGTACCAGCGCCACAAAAATGGTCACGACCCAGGTCACGTAAAAAACCAGCGTCTGCAGCGCGGCTTGCAGGTAACCGGGCCGCGCGCCATCCCAGGTGCGCACTTCAATGCCGGCAAAGCGCATACCCGGCGTGGCAGAAACCGGACTGCCGATGCTGAATGTAAAATAGGCCAGCCACAGGGCGGGAACGATGATGCTTGTGAGCGGCCACAACAGGCCGAGCGTGAGTGCTCCCAGAATGGCCATGATGATGGTTGTGAAAACAGTGACGACGGCCAGTAGCAGCCAGTCTATGACGAATGCCATGATGCGTTTGCCCAGCAGGCCGTCGAACAGCTCCGGGTAGTGGTCGGAATCAAGGTCAATGGGGTCGTTGGATTTGGCGTCCCGCCAGTGAACAGCCTCAGGCCGGTCCGGTGTTGTCACCTTTAGATCTCCCGGATTATTACGTCTGTATCCGTAAAATGGGGAGGCAGGGCGTCAACTGCAATAGGCAGCGTTTTGGGTGTGCGCTCAGCGCATCTGGCTTGGTGGCAATACGGGGGCTTCGCGCAACAGCACGATGGAGATGCGACGGTTTGCAGCCATATACGGGTCTTCGGGGAACAGCGGTTCCGAATCAGCCTTGCCGGCGACCTGATAGACGCGGTTGCCGTTGAGGCCTGCCTGCATCAGCAGCCGGCGGGCGGCATTGGCGCGATCTGATGTGAGTTCCCAGGACGTGTATTCGTCGCCGGTGCTCAATGGGTTTGCGTCCGTGTGACCGCCGATCGTAATGCGGTTGGGGAGCTGGTTCAGCGTGTTGCCGATGGCGTTGAGAAGAACACGTGTGCGCTCGTAGGGCACAGCACTTTCAGCGGGGAACATCGAGCGGCCTTCCTGATCCACAAGCTGGATACGCAGGCCTTCGGGTGTTTCGTCAATGATGATGTGCTTGGAGAGTTCGGCCAGTTCCGGCAGATCATTCAGCGACTGGCGGATGGACATTTCAGCGCGGGCAAAGGCGCGGGCCTCCTGCTCGGTTTCACCTTCTTCCAGGAACGAGTCATCCGGGTGGGGTTCTTCCGCGCCACGGGCCACCTTGTCGCCCATCTGCCCTTCGCCGGGTGTGCGGCCCTTGTCGTCACCTTCGGCTTCTTCATCCGCAGGCGGAGCAATGGACATGACGATGGCGGTTACTGAGCCGCCTTCGCGTGCACCGCGATTGTCGTGCGCTGTGCCGCCCAGAACACCGCCAGACCCTGACGTGGAGCGGCTGATATTTGGCGGCGCGAAATAGTCCGCAAGCCCGTCCTTTTGCTGCGGCGTCGTCATGGAGATGAGCCACATCAGCAGGAAGAAAGCCATCATGGCGGTCACGAAGTCAGCATAGGCGATCTTCCACGCACCACCGTGATGGGCGTGCGCGGCTTTTTTCACGCGCTTGATGATGATCGGCTGTTCGTTGCTGGCCATGGTGTGCGTTGGGTGCTTTCCGTTTGATCGCTATGTCGGCCTAGACCGGCTGCAAGGAGCCTGTCTTTTCTTCCAGCTCTGCGAATGTCGGACGGGTTTCTGTCAGCAGTGCCTTACGGCCAAACTCAACCGAAACGGCAGGCGGGTAGCCTGACAGGTGAGCGAGCAGGGAGGCCTTGATGCACTGGAAGTATTTTGCTTCGGCCCCGTAAGTGTGCTTCAGCGATGCGGTCATGGGTGCAAAAAAGCCATAGGCCACGAACACGCCGAGGAACGTACCCACCAGAGCACCACCAATCAGCTTGCCGAGGATTTCAGGCGGCTCATTGATGGAACCCATGGTTTTGATCACGCCCAGCACGGCGGCCACAATGCCCAGCGCCGGAGTGCCGTCGGCCAGTGCCTGCATGGCGTCAATCAGGTGGTGGCGTTCTTCGTGGTGAGTTTCCAGTTCCTCATCAATCAGGGCTTCCAACTCGTGAGGGTTTTCGGTGCCAAGGGTGATGAGGCGAATGTAGTCGCAGATGAAATCCACGGCGTGGTGATTGTTGGCGACGGTCGGGAACTGCGCAAAGATTGTGGACTCGTGCGGGTTTTCCACATGAGCTTCCAGCGCCAGGTTGCCTTTGGCCTTGGCCAGCTTGAAAAACTGGAACAGGCAGCTCAGCAGCTCAAGGTAGGACTCCTTGTTGTACTGCGAGCCTTTCATCAGCGCGCCCAGCGACCCACCAAACTGTTTGATGACGTGGCCGGGGTTGGCGATGATGAACGCGCCCATGGCGGCACCCAGAATAATCACGCCTTCGAACGGCTGCCACAGCACAATGAGCTTGCCGCCCATGGCTGCGTAGCCGCCGAGCACGCAGACGAAAACAGTGATAATGCCGATAAACAGTTTCATCGCGCGAAGGGTCCCACCCGCTAAACAGTTCAGCCCGCTCACCCCACGTGCGCAGACTTTTGCCGGAGTAATCTGACCTGCACAGTGCATGAGATGCGTTAACACGCGGTTGAGGTTGACAGGTGTGGTTAATGCTTTGCTAAAGCACCCCGTTGCCAGCCTGCGGCGGGTCGCCTAGAACGGCAGACAGCCGCCACTTCATGGCGATCCCTCTCACGCAGGCACATGCTTTATGACTGACGAAGCCAGACAATTCCGTAACGCACTTGGCTGCTTTGCCACCGGCGTGACCGTGGTGACAACGCGGCGCGCGGATGGCGCGCCTGTCGGCATCACCGCCAACTCGTTTTCATCGGTGTCGCTGGACCCGCCTTTGGTGTTGTGGTGCATCGACAAATCATCTGACCGGTTTGCGGATTTTGAAGCCTCAGACCATTTTGCGATCAATGTCCTGAGTGCTGAAGACATGGTCGTGAGCCAGGAGATGGCGCGGGCGGGAGCAAACTCCCTGGAAGACCATGCTCATGTATCGGGTGCTGCTGCAGGTATGCCGCTGATTGAAACTGCGCTTGCGACGTTTGAATGCGCCGTCGAGCATCGTCATGCAGGTGGCGATCATGTGATTTTGGTGGGGCGGGTGCTGGGGCACACCGCGACGACAACGGGTGAGCCGCTGCTTTACTTCCGCGGCAAATATGCAGCGATTGATGACTGACAACAGCTAGCCGCCGGTCTCGTCCTTCAGGCGTTTGAGATTGTCGCGCATGACAGTCAGCACTTTCACAGCATGGCGGTAGTCCTGCTGGCTGATACCTTCGATAGCGCGGGCATGGATCATGGTGAAAACGCCCTGACCCAAAAACTTGACCGAATGAAAATACGGCGTCAGCCACACCTGCTTTGAGCGCTTGTCGGTGGGGTGGGGGCGGCGCTCGACCAGCCCCTGTTTTGCCAGATCGTCCACATGGGCACCAACTGACACTTTGTGAAGCTGCAGGTCGTCAGCAAGCTGGGTGACTGTACGGCCGTCGTGTTCCATCAGCAGGGCCACCACCGCCGACTGGCCCCGGCTCATGGGCATACGGCGATCATATTCACCCGATAACAGCCGTCCGAACTCCTGCAACAGAGCCGAAAATGCCAGCGCATCTTCAATCTCACCCGCTCCCGGCTGCGGGGCGACCGCTGGTTTGGCTTTGTCCGGGCGCCCCTCGTGGGCGGTATTCTTGCTGTCAGTCATGTCGTGAGTATAGGCGCAATCACCTGTGTTTGGGCAACGCGGTTATCCGTCTGCGGGCTTCAATAACAGTGTGCCAATCGCGCCTGCTTCAATCTCGGCCCGATCCGTGGTCATGGGTACATGTCTGCCGTCAGACCACAAGGTGGCAAACGTGTCATACCACCTGGATGCCGGATTGCCGGACTGCCCTGTGGATATGATGTACACGGAATTGTTCAGGTCATCGAAGTCAAAAACCGCGCGATAGCCGGCCGCATGGACATTGGCGAACGGGCGACTGCCGGAGCCGGTCTGTCCGCGGTTGACTGTGTAGGGGCCGCCGGCACTGGGGCGCTCAAGGTTGAAGAAGCCGCGCAGGCCGGGGATGAAGCCCATGGGCAGGTGGTTGTGCACCACCGGGTGTGCCTCGCCCCATGACCAGTCTTCCATTTTCTCACCATACATCTCGGCAATGTCGCCAAGACCATCAGCGAAAGCCATGCGCACAATGTCGGTGCAGTGCTCGCGCTGTTGGGTGCGTACATCATCGCACCATTTTTCAGCAGCGGGATCAGTAACAGGATCAGCGGCGATGGCGTTGAATATAAATGCTTCGCGGCGCCGCGATGTGCTGTCCGCCAGGTCGCCGAGTTCATCCGCGTACAAACGGGTGTGCAGGCGCTTGAGGAAGGCGTGGAAAATCAGCGGTTCGGGCCCTGCTTTTTCCATTGTGGCATCCCAGTTGCGCAGCAGGGTTTGTGCCTGCGCCATCTGATCGGTTTCGGGTTCAACGCTGATCAGGTAGGGCAGCATCTGCTCGGCCATCAGTGATTTGTTGTCGGCCAGCATGGCCTCAAAACTTTGCACGTCATGAGCGCGCGATGCCTCAATCATCTGCTCGATGCGGTGGGCCCTGTAGGGGGCATCCCAACTTGCGGAAATAAAGTACGGGAAATCATCGGCGATGATCTTGTTGTTGGCGGTCGCAATAAAGCCGTGCGAGGGGTTGATGACACGCGGCAGTCCCTCATGGGGAATGAAGCCTGTCCAGTCGTTGTCAGCGTTCCAGCCTTTTGACGGCAACAGGCCGCCGGTCTCATGGGCCGGGCTTCTGACGGGCACGGCAGCAGGCGCGATCATGCCGATATTGCCGTCCACATCCGCCACAACCATGCTTTGCATGGGGGATATCTGTAGCCGGGTTGCGTCGTCGAACTCGGCTACCGTTTTGGCCTTTGTGTAGCGATAACCCGCTTCAATGGTGGTGTTGCTGCTGGAAAGGGCGGTCCATTTCAGCGCCACGACATGGCCGTCGGCGACAACATCCTCAAAGGTTTCTGCAATCGTATCGAGCACCGGGCCGTTGCGGGTTTCGCGTACGGTTATTGTTTCATCGTCACCAAACCGTACGCGGATGGTTTCGTCGCGGAGCGTAAAATCCGCCCAGCCGTCGGGTGTGCGGTACTGCGCCGGGTTGCCCGGGTTAACTTCCTCAATGGCCATGTCCTGAGTATCAGGCCCGGTATTGGTGAAGCCCCAGCCGATGTGATTGTTGCGGCCAAGAATGACCGAGGGGATGCCGGGAATGGTTGCGCCAATGACATTGGTATCGCCCGCATCCAGGTGCGCTGCATACCAGATGGAGGGTGCCAGCATCGTGAGGTGCGGATCATTGGCCAGCAATGGCTTGCCTGATCTGGTCCATTGGCCGTCCACCACCCAGTTGTTGGAAGCGCCGGGTGGGCCGGTGTCGGGTATGGCTGCGAAAATGCGCTCAAGGCCCAGGGTGCGATAAAGAGAAGCCATGTCGCGCACGGCGCGTTTGGCGTCAGCCGGGTAGGGTGGGTCGAAGGTCTTGAGTGCCTCGTCATCCAGCACTTCCATCAGGCGCGTGCGGGAAATCTCGCTGAAGGCATTACCTGACAGGCCCGCGGCAAGAAGCTTCACAAGGCCGACCGAGTCTGCGGGTGCCCAGGGTTCGGGCTCATGCCACAGCATCTGGAACTCAGGCGGCAGCGGCCTGTCCATGTTTTCCAGATAGGCGTTGACGCCTGCCGCGTAGCCATCAAGTACGGTGCGAAGCTCCGGCGACAGCACATCAAGGGAGCGTTGCGAGTGCCCGTACAAATCAAGTGTGCGGATCACCCGGTCGGCGGGCAGGGCGGCGGAGCCAAATACCTCTGAAAGGCGACCCTGCACCACGCGACGGAACAGTTCCATCTGCCAGAGCCTGTCCTGCGCGTGGGCCACACCCAGGGCGAAGGCTGCGTCCGGGTCCGACTCGGCAAAGATGTGGGGGACGGCATGTGCGTCCCGGATGACCTCGACCGGGGCAGACAGACCGGGCAGGTCCATGGTGCCCGCATAGTCCGGCACGGCACGCTCTGCGAGGCCGAGAAGCTGCAGGACCACCAGGCCAATCACCACGGCCAGCGTGGCAAGTGTGATGGCTGTCCAGCGAAGTATCTTGATCGTCATGGTCATCGTTATGTCCTGCGGCCTCCCCAAACACTCGTTCTTTGTTCCGGTCCCCACGTCCTTTGTTCGGGTCTGTGTATTCCGGTCGCGAGTGGTTTCATGTTTAGTGCGCCCAATACATATGAGCGGCTCCACACATAGGAGCAATCGGTAGGAGATACCACATGGCACGTGTTGCGTTTATTGGGCTTGGGGTCATGGGCTATCCCATGGCGGGGCATCTGGCGAAGGCCGGGCATCAGGTCACGGTCTATAATCGCACAACCATCAAGGCCAAGCAGTGGCGCGAAGCCTATAAGGGCTCCCACGGCGGCTCTGGTGCGTGGACGCCGGCCAAGGCGGCGGCTGAGGCCGAAGTGGTTTTCACCTGCGTCGGCAATGACGATGATCTGCGGTCGGTGACGCTGGGGCCGGACGGCGTGTTTCAGACCATGCAGCCAGGCACGGTCTTTGTGGACCACACGACGGCCTCTGCCGACATTGCCCGCGAACTGGCGGCAGAAGCAGACAAGCGCGGCTTTGGTGCCATTGATGCGCCGGTGTCGGGCGGTCAGGCAGGGGCTGAAAATGGCCAGCTGACCATCATGTGCGGCGGCGATCCCTATCACTACAAGACCGCTGAACCGATCATGTCCGCCTATGCCAAGCAGTCGCGCCTGCTGGGGCCTGCGGGGTCCGGTCAGCTGACCAAGATGGTCAACCAGATTTGCATTGGCGGGCTTGTGCAGGGCCTGTCCGAAGCCATTCACTTTGCCCAGAAGGCGGATCTGGATGTGGCGGGTGTGATGGATGTCATCTCCAAGGGGGCCGCCCAGAGCTGGCAGATGGAAAATCGCTGGGAAACCATGAACGAGGGCAAATTCGACTTTGGCTTTGCCGTTGACTGGATGCGCAAGGACCTTGCGATCTGCCTTGCGGAAGCGGCGCGCAATGGGGCCGATCTTCCCGTCACCCAAATCGTCGATGGCTACTACGCAGACGTGCAGGAGATGGGCGGCAATCGCTGGGATACCTCCAGCCTGATCGCCCGCCTCACCAAAAGCTAGGCGTGTTTCACCGGCCTCGCACCACCTGTTTGGCGCAAGGGCCGGGACAAAAGAGGGAAACGCTGCCATAGCGGGTCCTGTCCGTATGTCCGTGTCCTGAATGTCCGTTGTCCGTGTCCGGTCAGACCGCCATGGCAACGCATCCCACGCAGCAGGCCGGGGACAGGCCCATCACGCACTCCGCGCGGTTGTAACGCGAAGCTGTGCACAGGATACGGGTGGTCCAAAGGGGCGGGGATAGATTTTTTGTTGGAGCGGACACCACTAGCAATATGCTTCTCGGCAGTGACGGTGGTAGTGGTATCAGACTGAATAGACAGACGTTTTCAGATCGCATCATTGCGAAGACAATTGGCAAAAATTTCGGTGAACAAATCTGGTTTGGTCAAGATACCCAAGTGTCCAACATTGGGAACGACAATGACTTCAATGCCATGTGTCCGCAATTCCTCCGGCAAAGGAGCATCCGGTTTTGCGGCTTCGCTATTCATTGGGAGCGAAAGTTCTCCGACCAAGAATGTTCGGCGCATATCCATGGCAAAGTAGCTAGCCGCAAAGTTGTCATCAAGTTCTACAAGCGCAACAGAACTTGCATGAATTCCTCGCGGATCGGAAATCCCCCAACCTCCTGCTAGTATAGCAGATTCAACATCCCCTTTTACAGCTTTGCGTCTGAAGTCAGCCAGTATCTCGGGGAACACTGAAGCAACGAAAATCTCCTCATCATATGAAGCAATCAACTTAGTTCCGTCGCCGCCGCCAGGCGAGATATTTGCTTCAAATACAATGAGATGAGAGATGATCTCTGGTCGCATCTTCGCCAGAAAGATCCCCACTGTTCCGCCCATACTAAATCCGACAAGAACACAATCCGTGAGCCCTTCATTGTCCAATACCGCTGCTATGGTTGAGGCGTGATCTTGAAGTGACAATTTGATATTTTGCGTCGTTTCACTATGACCAGCGCCGAGATAATCGATTAACAGCGCGCCTCTTTCACGTATGAGTGGATGACTTGCGATATCCATGAAGTTGGCAGTTGAGGAGAAATTCAGACCAGCTAAAAACACCAGCGGTGAACCATTACCTGGTATCTGGTGATAGCGTATGATCGCGTCATACTGCTTAAGGTAAAGACTTTTCATCTAGTGCAGAACCAATTGTCTTTGTGATCCCTGAGGTTGTTGAATACGCTGGGAGGTCGTGCGCAAAGTTGCAACTGCAAAGCCCATCGACCAATTTGGTCCGAATACTAGGTTCTTGGAAGCGTGCCCCTCAAGCGATAACTCATTGTCGCTCACTATGGGCTCGATGCAGTCATGCGGCGACGCAGCGGAGTGTCGTAGTTGAAGGTTATGACAGTATCGGATGGACCAAGCTGCTCCGCAAATGAGAGGTAAAGATCCCAGTTGTCGGGTCCGTCGGCCATTCGCTGTGAAAGAATGCGTCCAATCTGATTTTTGATAATGAGTGTGGTTTCATTTCCGGCTTCGCTCCACGTATGCGATCCACGTGTGCCGAGATAATGCTGGACGTCTAAGAACTCACAAAACTCCTCAAAATTGACGTCATCTAGTTCTAGGTGTTTCCCGCTGGTTCGTTTCGCGTAATCAATGTAGGCAGAAAGGTCATTGTCAAATTTCTCAGCTCTGCCGCCAACGCCCGATGCGTTCGAACGGATCAATTCCCAAAGCTCTTGTGCGAGTGGCATCCCCGCCGGTTTTGAAAATCCGGCGCCAAGTATAAATAGGCGGAACTTCTTTCCGTCGATAGAGTTCTCGTCGGTCACATTAGCCGTCCCGCAGCCGCTCGGCCACGTCCTTGGCAAAGTAGCTCAGCACTCCGTCGGCCCCGGCGCGTTTGAAGGCCAGCAGGCTTTCCATCATCACGCGCTCGCCGTCCAGCCAGCCGTTGAGGGCGGCGGCCTGGAGCATCGCGTATTCGCCTGACACCTGGTAGGCGAATGTCGGCATCAGGAAGGTTTCTTTGACCCGCGCCACAATATCGAGATACGGCATTCCGGGTTTGACCATTACCATGTCGGCGCCTTCCTCGATGTCGAGTGCCACTTCGCGCAGGGCTTCCAGCGCGTTGGCCGGGTCCATCTGGTAGGTACGCTTGTCGCCCTTGAGCGCGCCGGACGAGCCAACGGCATCGCGGAACGGGCCGTAGAACGCGGACGCATATTTTGCCGCATAAGCCATGATCTGCACGTCAGTGTGTCCGGCACCTTCGAGGGCTCTGCGAATGGCACCGACGCGGCCGTCCATCATGTCTGACGGGGCAATGATGTCGCATCCGGCATCGGCCTGCACCAGCGCCTGCGTGGTCAGCACACTCAGGGTTTCGTCGTTGAGAATGGTGTTGCCGTCCATCAGCCCGTCATGGCCGTGGCTTGTGTAAGGGTCCAGCGCCACGTCGCACAAGACGCCAATGTCCGGCACCTGGCGTTTGATGGCGCGAGTGGCCGTGCAAACGAGATTTTCCGGGTTGAGACCCTCACTGCCGCGCTCATCGCGCAGGCCGGGTTCTGTGTAGGGAAACAGCGCGATCACCGGAATGTCGAGGTCGGCGGCCTGCGCGGCTGCTTCAACGGCGAGATCAACCGACAGACGGTCCACGCCAGGCATGGTGGCCACAGGCTCGCGGGTATTTTCGCCATCAATAATGAAAATCGGCCAGATCAGGTCGTCAGCCGACAGCGACGATTCAGCCACCAGGCGGCGGGTCCAGTGGCTCTTGCGGTTGCGGCGCGGGCGCGCGGCAGGGTAGCCGGGGCCTAAAAGCTCGGCAGGGCCTGCGGTGCTGGACGCAAGTTTTTCGATATTTGACGGATCGCGTTTTGTGCTCATGATTACTCAATAAGTCCGTGGCCCGGTTTGGGCAAGGTTGAAGACAGGCTGGACAATGCGGTTGATCCTGGCCTCAGCCCTTGAAGTGTCCGTAAACCGTCCAGCAACCGATCAGAATGAAGCCGACACCTGCCAGCAACTGAACCGGCACCACCTCAATATACCGTGCTGCATATGCGCCCAGCAGCACGGCAATACCGGTTGAAGCCGTCAGCGCAAGAGAGGCCACGGCGAAGACCAGCCAAGGATTGAGGCTTTCGTCAGTCGCGAACAAGAGCGAGGCAAGCTGTGTCTTGTCGCCAAGCTCGGCCATAAAGACCGTGATGAAGACGGTCATAACGGCATAAAGACTCATGGGAACTCTCCTGAAGATTTGTGCCTGTTGTGCGGACCGGCAGATCACATGCTCGTTTCGGCAACTCATGGTCAAGCCACGGAATGACAAAACGGGGATAACCTAAGCCATGCTCGTCACCCCGGACTTGAACCGGGGTCCACTCGCATCGGCAGGGTGCGCGGGGGGTATGGTTATTGTTGGCGGTGCGACGGCTCGCGTTGACGGCGCGCGGCGGCGTAGCTACACCCGGTGCGAACAAGAAACGTATGGGGAGCACAGGTGCCCATGGACTTTGCCCTGACAGAAGACCAGCGCGCGTTCTTTGAAACGGCGCAGGGATTTGCCGCCAACGAGCTGGCTCCCCATGCGGCGCGGTGGGATGCGGAGGCAATTTTCCCCGTTGAAACCATGCGCAGGGCAGCGGCGCTTGGCTTTGCCGGTATTTACGTGGGCGAGGAGTATGGCGGCAGCGGGCTGACGCGGCTTGATGCGGCGCTGATCTTTGAAGCATTGAGCCAGGGCTGCACATCGACCGCGGCGTATATCTCAATCCACAACATGGCGTCGTGGATGATCGACCGCTTTGGCAACGACGCGCAGCGCGCCAAGTTGCTGCCAAAACTCACCACCATGGAACTTGTCGCCAGCTACTGCCTGACGGAGCCCGGCGCAGGGTCTGACGCGGCGTCGCTCAAGACCAGGGCTGTGCGCGATGGCGACCATTACGTCATCAACGGAGCCAAGGCGTTTATCTCCGGTGCGGGCACGTCTGACGTGTATGTGTGCATGATCCGCACGGGCGGCGAGGGTGCGGGCGGTGTGTCGTGCATCGTGGTTGAAAAAGACACACCAGGGCTGTCGTTCGGGGCTACCGAAAAGAAAATGGGCTGGAACTCGCAGCCGACGGCTGCCGTCATTTTTGAGGATGCGCGGGTGCCGGTTGAAAATCTGATCGGCAACGAAGGCGACGGTTTCAAGATTGCCATGATGGGACTTGATGGCGGACGGCTTAACATTGGCGCGTGCTCTATTGGCACCGCACAGGTGGCGCTTGATACGGCCATTTCCTATGCGCAGGATCGGCAACAGTTTGGCAAGCCGATTGCGGCGTTTCAGGCAACGCAATTCAAGCTGGCGGATATGGCGACCGAGCTTGAAGCGGCACGGCTGTTGCTGCGGCAGGCGGCAACCAAGCTGGACCAGAAGGCAGCGGACGCCACCCAGCACTGCGCCATGGCCAAGCGCTTTGCGACCGATGTGGGTTTTGAGGTTGTCAATCAGGCGCTGCAAATCCACGGCGGGTATGGCTACCTGAAGGACTATCCGCTGGAACGCCATCTGCGCGATGTGCGGGTGCATCAGATACTTGAAGGCACCAACGAAATCATGCGCGTCATCATCTCGCGCGAAATGCTGAGTAAGTAAGCATATGTCCACAGACGAGATTTTGTTTGAGGTAAAGGGTGCGGCGGGCGTGGTGAGGCTTAACAGGCCCAAAGCGCTGAATGCGCTGACGCTGACCATGGTAAGGGCGCTGCACCCACAGCTTGTTCAGTGGGCGGATGACCCGGCGATTGAGCGCGTCATTGTGAAGGGCGAGGGCGACCGGGCGTTTTGCGCAGGCGGAGACATTCGCGCGCTCTACGACTGGGGCACATCGGGAAATGCGCTTGCGGTTGGGTTTTATGAAGAGGAATACAAGCTCAACACGCTTATCAAAGAATATCCAAAACCATATATCGCGCTGATGGACGGCATCACCATGGGCGGGGGTGTTGGCCTTTCCGTACACGGATCACACCGGGTGGTGACCGAGCGGCTCAAGTTCGCGATGCCCGAAACCGGCATTGGTCTGTTCCCGGATGTGGGGGGTACGTATTTTCTGCCGCGCACGCCCGGCTGCATGGGCATGTTCATGTCACTCACGGGTGCGCGGCTGAATGCGGCTGATGCACTGGTGGCGGGCATCGCCACACAGTATGTGGACAGCGTCAGGCTGGATGCGCTGATGGATGATCTGTGTGCTGCGGGCGCGGATGTTGACCGTGTGCTCGCCCATTATCGCGACCTTTCAGAAGATACGGGGGAGGCACCGATCGCGGCAATGCAGCGGCAGATTGATGCATTGTTTGCGGGCGGAAGCGTAGAGGATATTCTGGCAGCGCTTGATGCCGACGGCAGCGAGTGGGCCGCGAATCAGGCGGCCACTATCCGCACCAAATCGCCGACCAGCCTCAAGGTGGCACATCGTCAGATGGTCGTGGGCGTGCGCGCGGATTTTCGTACCTGCATGGCAACGGAGTTTCGCATCGTGTCGCGTATCATGACGCAGCGCGACTTTTATGAAGGCGTGCGGGCGACGATCATTGACAAGGACGGCGCACCCAACTGGCAACCGGATACGCTGGAGGCTGTGACGCGCGCTGATGTGGACGCGATTTTTGCGCCGCTGCCGGGTGGCGATATTGAACTGGGTTGAGCTTGGCTGAGGCTGGCAAGGAAAAATAATATGACGAAAATCGGGTTTATCGGGCTTGGCAATATGGGCGGGCCGATGGCGCGCAATCTACTCAAAGGCGGTCACGATGTGAGCGTGTTCGACCTGAGTGAGGTGGCCACCGGCGCGCTGCGCGATGCAGGTGCGACGGTTGTGGCCAGCGCCGGTGATGCGGCGGCGGGCGTTGACGTTGTGGTGTCCATGCTGCCTGCGGGCCATCACGTTGAGGCGGTGTATGGCGGTACCAATGGCGTGATTGCACGGGCTGACAAAGGCACATTGCTGATCGACAGCTCAACCATTGACGTGGACACGGCGCGCAAGGTGGCGTCGATGGCTGAGGCGCAGGGGCTCGCCATGGTGGATGCGCCTGTCTCCGGCGGTGTCGGTGGCGCTGAGGCGGGTACGCTCACATTCATGGTGGGTGGTGAGGCTGAGGCCTTTGCCCGTGCGCGCCCGGTGCTGGAACACATGGGCAAAAACATTTTTCATGCAGGCGGTGCGGGCAACGGGCAGGCGGCGAAAATCTGCAACAACATGCTTCTGGGCATTTCGATGATCGGCACGGCGGAAGCCTTCAACCTGGCGGAGAAGCTGGGGCTGGATGCGCAGACGTTTTTTGACATATCGTCCACAGCGTCCGGCCAGTGCTGGTCGATGACGAGCTACTGCCCGGCGGCCGGGCCGGTGCCTGCGTCGCCTGCCAACAATGATTACAAGCCGGGGTTTGCGGCGGCGATGATGCTTAAGGATTTGCGGCTGGCGCAGGCGGCGGCGGCAGGCTCAAAGGCACCCACGCCGCTGGGCAACGAAGCGGCCTCGCTGTACGGACTGATGGAGGCTGCGGGCAAGGACGGGCTTGATTTTTCCGGAATAATTAAATTGCTGCGGGGCGATATTTGAGCCGCGCGCCGTGCGTTTTCAGACTCTGTTAGCCCGTTTGCTTTTGGCGTTAACACACACGTAACTATCGCACCCAAGGCGGAAGGCCGTGTGTGGCTGAACGGGCGTTGAACGGGGCTGTTACGGGCGTGCCAAAATAGCGCCTAAGCCACTGGTTTTGTTCGCTAAAAATTACCTACAGTTTTAAGCATATTGCAGCGGCAGCTTCGCGCTTCATTAAGGTGGGGCGGCTAAAGTTCAGTCCGTGTTCGAGGTAATTCCCGTCCAGAAAGAGGCGGGGCGTATATCGGCGAACAAGCGAATGAAGAAGCCGGGAGAAGTTTTATGAGCATGAATGCTGCTGTCGCTCTTAAAGAGAATACTGCCGTTGCGGGCGAGGCCGATGGATCGGTTCTCAAGGCGCATTATCTTGAAACGCTGACCTTCGTTGAGCGGCTGCACCGCTGCCTTCTGGATGTCATCAAGGATGAGCTGGACCGCATCGGTTGTGATGAAATCAACAGCGTGCAGGCGCTGCTGCTGTTCAACATCGGTGATGCCGAGTTGACCGCTGGTGAGTTGCGCACCCGTGGCCACTACCTTGGCTCCAACGTCTCGTACAATCTGAAAAAGCTGGTGGATACTAAATACATCCATCACAAGCGATCTGAAGCGGATCGTCGCTCAGTGCGCGTGAGCCTCACCGGCAAGGGTCAGGAAATCAAAGAACTGGTGGATGAGCTGTATGAGCGTCATCTGCTGTCGCTCACCCCGGTTGGCGAAGTGGGTGCAGATGACCTTGAAACGGTCAACACGGCACTGCGTCGTCTTGAACGGTTCTGGACGGATCAGATTCGCTACCGGCTGTAGTGGTTTTATCCCGCGTGCTGCGTGCGTTTTTTGCGCGGCGGGCGGGGGATGAACTTGGGCGTGCGGGCGACATAGTCTTCGTATCCCGGCTTCGACTTTTGAAGCCCGCGCTCAAGCAGGTCCGCGCCTGATACCCTGATGATGAGCCATGTCATGATGGCGGGGCCTATCAGGGTCCACAGGTTTGTATGGTCAGCGACGGCGATTGCGAACAGGCCCCACCAAATGAGTGTATTGCCAAAATAGTTGGGGTGCCGCGTCCAGGCCCATAGTCCGGTGTCCAGCACCTTGCCGTTATTCGCTTCATCGCGCTTGAAGGCGGCAAGCTGTGCATCAGCGATCGACTCAAAAAGAAAGCCTGCAGTGAACGCGATGACGCCAATCGCATCCAGCACACCCAGCGGCGCATTGGCATTGGCCATGCCAAAGATGACGGGCACGCCGACTATCACAATGAGCGCGCCCTGCAACCCGAACACCACATAAATGCTTTGCCATTTGAAGTGTGGCCGTTTGCGGCGCATGGCCTGGTAGCGTTTGTCTTCGTGGGGTTCACCCAGCCAGCGGGCAAACAGATAGGTGCCAAGGCGGATGGACCAAAGTGACGTGAGGGAAAGCAGCAGCATGGCACGGGGGTGCTCAGGCGACAGAGCAAACCAGGTGGTCCAGGCCACCACGCCAAAGCCGACCGGCCAGAACGCATCAACAAAGCTGACGTCAGCAAGGCGAAGGCTGATGAGCCACAGTACAAACACGGTGGCGGCCATGACTGCCACGTTGAGCAGGATAAGGTCGATGCCTGACAAAAGCGGGCGCCTTTTCGTTTTTCACCGCGCGCGAACAGCGCTGCGGTCTCCCTGAATGCCGACGTGTTTTCTGGTGCCGGTCGCTTTTGAGCGTAACAAACATTTGAAGGCGGGGCCTAGCCCGGTCTTTCAAAGCAGGCTAGAGTTTTTTGGTGCTGTTTCAGGGGCTTGGGGGAGTATCCTGTGGCGCAGTGCCGGTTGTTGACCGGCTGATTTTTTGGGGGTCTTGAAGCACGTTGTGATCTGTCGTCCTGTAGGCGCGCATTTGCACCAGACTTGCAGGGAATGAGTGGATTCTAAGGGTTTGCCCCCTTTTTACGGCTTTTGGAATTGGGATTGTTCCGCTTTGGCACGCACTTTGATCAAAACCGTCCTGTTTGCCCTCAGCGTTGTGGCGCTTGGCGCGCTGGCGGCTGTTGCAGCGAATGCCGAGACGGCGCGCTCCTATGATGTGTTTGGCGGCGGCCAACAGGCAGCCCCAACCCAGGCATCCCCAAGTTCGACCTTTGTGGATGATCCCTGGGCAGTGGACTGGATTGACCCGTGGGATGCGCCGCGCCGCATTGAAGATTTTGAAAATGCCAAGGCGCCCTTGTCCGACGCGCCGACATTGGGGGATGCGGGCTACTGGCCGCTGCTGCGCGCCATATCGATGTATTCCAACATCGTGGAGTGGGGCGGCTGGCAACGCATTCCCGACGGTGAACCGCTGGAAGAAGGCACCATCGACGAAGCCCGTGTGCCGCTGCTGCGCAAGCGGTTGATTGCTACCGGCGACCTTGATGGCTCGGCCGGCAACCCGACCGTGTTTGATGCCACTGTCACCAAGGCCGTGCAGCGCTTTCAGGCGCGCAATGGTTTGCTGCCCGACGGCGTTATCGGCAAGCGCACGCTGGACGCACTGAATGTGTCCGCCAAGGCACGGCTGGCGTTGCTGGAGCGCAACCTCAAGCGCATCAACAAGCTGTCTGAAAATCTGGGTGATCGCTACATCTTCGTGAACATCGCAGGCCAGAAGCTGGAAGCCGTATCGAACGGTCGCGTTGAACGGCGACACCGGGTTGTCATCGGCAAGGTGGATCGTCAGACCCCGGAATATACCTCCAAGATCACGTTTTTGGCCTTCAACCCGTATTGGCATGTGCCGCAGTCCATCGCCACCAAGGATATTCTGCCGCAGGTGCGCCGTGACCCAAGCTATCTGAAGCGGCTCAACATGCGGGTGTATAGCGGTCGTTATGGCGGGCGCGAAGTGAACCCCTACAGCGTCAACTGGAACCAGGCGACCGGCAGTTCATTTCTGTTCCGGCAGGACCCCGGCCCGCGTAACTCGCTGGGCACGGTCAAAATCCATTTCCCCAATCCTCATGCGGTATATCTGCATGACACGCCCTCAAAGAGCCTGTTTGGCCGCAACATCCGCGCCAACTCATCGGGCTGTGTGCGGGTTGAAGATGTGCATGACCTCACGACGTGGCTGCTGAAGCCGCAGGGCTGGGATAGGGCGCGTGTGGATGCACTGGTCAACAGTGGCGACCGCAAGGACATTCGCCTTGATGAGACGGTGCCGGTGTACATGATCTATCTGACCGGCTGGGTGGACGAGCACGGCGTGGTCAATTTCCGCGATGATATTTACGGGCGCGACGGACGGCAGGCATCGCTCTAAAGCCGGTCTCGCTTTAGAGTATGCAGATGACTCGTTCTTCAAAGCGTCCCGTCCGCCCCGCTCGTTATGCCTATCTTGAGCATGACGGCATTCTTGCCTTTGCGCATCGGGGCGGGGCTGTGGATTTTCCCGAAAACACCATGGCCGCCTTCGAGGCGGCCGTTGGCATGGGCTATCGCTATCTTGAAACCGATGCCTATGCCACGCGCGATGGTGTGCTGCTGTCTTTCCACGACGACAGGCTGGACAGGGTCACGTCGCATTCGGGCGCCATCGAAGAACTGGATTATGCGCAGGTTGCGCCCGCCCGCATTGAAGGCCGCGAACCCATTCCGCTGATGGAGGATCTGATCGGGTCGTTCCCTGATGCACGCTTCAACATTGATCCCAAGCACGATGCCTGCGTGGGCCCGCTGATTGATGTCATCAGGCGTACCAATGCTGTTGAACGGGTATGTGTCGGCTCATTTTCAGACAAACGCATCGGTCAGCTTCGCGACGCGCTTGGACCAAAGCTGTGCACCAGCATGGGACCCTGGGCGACAACACGGATGCGGTTTTCAGCCTGGGGGGTGCCGGTAGGCCGCTTCACGAATGTGGGCGCAGCGCAGATACCCGTGGTGCAGTTTGGTGTGACGCTGGGCAACCAATCGTTCGTCGAGCGCTGCCATGATCATGGTCTGCAGGTGCATATCTGGACAATTGATGACCCTGTCGAGATGAACAGATTGCTGGATATGGGCGTGGACGGGCTGATGACTGACCGGCCAGCGGTGCTGCGTGATGTGCTCCAAAAGCGCGGACTTTGGGCCTAAAACCGATTGCCGGGGTCGGCCGGGGGTGGACATCGGGGGGATTGGCCCCCATTTTCCTGCGGCAATCCGCACTTTGCGGATATGGACTCCGTGTCCTAGATTTATGTCAATGAATCCAGCACGTTTGCTGGAATAATATGACGTCACCCGAAGGTCCGCTGCGTATGTTCAGGCGGGTGGGAAGACGAAAGGACCGGATCGAACATGAACCGGATTGATTACGACGCCGCCCTGCAGGGGGCCCTCGACACATTGCGCGCCGAGGGGCGGTATCGCGTGTTTGCGGAGCTTGAGCGTCAGCAGGGCGCATACCCCACCGCCAACCGCTATATCGACGGTACGCTGGACGGCAAAATCACCGTGTGGTGCTCGAACGATTATCTGGGCATGGGTCAGCACCCCGATGTGCTGGCGGCGATGCACGAGGCGCTTGAGACAACCGGCGCGGGCTCCGGCGGTACACGGAACATTTCCGGCACACACCATTATCATATTTCGCTTGAGCGCGAGCTTGCGGACCTTCACCAGAAGGAAGCAGCCCTGCTGTTTACATCCGGCTACGTGGCCAACGAGGCAACGCTCTCAAGTCTCGCGCGCATTCTCAAGGGCTGCGTGATTTTTTCCGACGAAATGAATCATGCCTCCATGATTGAAGGCATCCGCCATGGCGGCGGGCCCAAGCGCATTTTCCGCCATAACGATCTGGCGCATCTTGAAGAGTTGCTGGCTGAGACAGACCCGGCGCTGCCCAAGGTGGTGGCATTTGAGAGCGTGTATTCGATGGATGGCGACATTGCCGATATCGGCGCTATCTGCGACCTCGCCAAAAAATACAACGCGCTGACCTATCTTGATGAGGTTCATGCCGTTGGCCTGTATGGAGCACGCGGCGGCGGCATTGCCGACCGTGATGGCGTGCTGGACAAGGTGGACATCATAGAAGGCACGCTGGCCAAGGGGTTTGGCGTGATGGGCGGCTATATTGCCGCCTCGGCGCGCGTGGTGGATGTGGTGCGCTCCTACGCGCAGAGCTTCATTTTCACAACCTCCCTGTCGCCGGTGCTGACGGCAGGCGTGCTTGCCAGTGTGCGGCATCTCAAGGCCAGCAACGTAGAGCGCGAGGCGCAGCAGGCACAGGCTGCCAAGCTGAAGGCGGCTCTCAAAGAGCGCGGCCTGCCGGTGCTGGAAACCCCCAGCCATATTGTGCCCGTCATGGTGTGGGACCCGGTTGCGTGCAAGGCAATCTCGGATCGGTTGCTGGAGGTGCACAACATCTATGTGCAGCCGATCAATTACCCCACAGTGCCGCGCGGCACGGAGCGGTTGCGCTTTACGCCGGGGCCGTTCCACGACGACACGAAAATCGCCACTCTCGTTGATGCGCTGGACCAGGTGTTTGTCGAGTTCAAGATTGACCGCAGTCGGGCGGCCTGACCCCGCATGGCCCGGTCACGCCTCCCCTCCGGTGGTGCCAGGGGCGGCGTCATTTTTGAGTTCTGGCCACGGGGGGCTTATGTCAAAGTCAGCGCAGTTGACGAGGCGACGGGCACCGAAGTTTCCATTGTCGGAGATGCGCGGGTAACGCAGGCAGACCTGCAACGCATTGCCCTGCGTAAGCTTGAAAAAGCACTTGCCGCCGACCAGCCAAAGAAAAGGCGCTGAACCCAAGACGGGCCGGCGCCTTTTCTTGTTTCTGTGGGGCGCGCAGGTCTAGCGGCGACCACGACCGCCACGACCGCCGGTGCCAAGGCCGATGTCCTTGGCAAACTGGGAGCGCTGTTTGGAGTAGTTGGGGGCGACCATGGGGTAGTCCGTCGGCAGGTTCCATTTGGCGCGATAGTCATCCGGTGACATGTCGTAATGCGACCGCAAATAGCGCTTGAGCATTTTCAGGCGTTTGCCGTCTTCAAGACACACGATGTAGTCCGGCGTGATGGACCGCTTAATGGGCACGGCCGGCTTCTGCTTTTCGGCGGGGGCCTGTGCTTCCACACTGCCGACGCCACCAAGAGCTGAATGCACCGTGCGAATCAATTCTGGTAACTCGCTTGGAGAAAGCTCGTTATTGCTGACATAAGCCGCGATCACGTCTGCGGTAAGGCGGACAATTTCTTCGCGGTCCATAGCGTCCAAGTCTTTGTCAAAGTCACTCATGTTATGACGGCCCTTGTTCATGGGTTTTTATTTCTTGCGATGCGTATATCGCGCGCGGTTACTGATAGCAACATGCTGTGCGGGGCCCTTTACACAAACACAATGACCGTTTTGTGTTTTCGCGCTCCGGGCGCAGCCGGTTGCACCGGTTTTGACTTTAGACATTGCCGTAAACCCGGTGTTCGCGTGCCCATGCAGTTTGCACTGGCAAAAAAAGAGGGCGGGGAACTACAAAGTGTTGCCACAAGGCTGGTGTTCAGCGACGGGGCATGTGGTATGCCTGTGCGCACCACACACTATATGCGCACGGCAGATGTGCCTCAGGTGGCTTGCTTAGCCGGGGGAACCGGCTTACCTCCTGTGTTTAAGGGGCGCGATCTCAACCGCGTCGTCCCCGCTATTTGCGTTTTTCAAGGATGAGGGCCGCCCATGTCGCTTCAGGACACCGCAGACCAGCCATATTCAACCGAAACGTTTTTCAGCCGCTCGCTTGCCGACACCGACCCGGATGTGTCCAAATGGGTTGGTCGTGAGCTTGAGCGCCAGCAAACGCAGATTGAACTGATTGCGTCGGAAAACATCGTCAGCCGCGCCGTGCTTGAAGCACAGGGGTCAGTCCTCACCAACAAATATGCCGAAGGCTATCCCGGTCGCCGCTATTATGGTGGTTGCGAGTTTGTGGACGAGGTTGAAACGCTGGCTATTGAGCGTGCCAAAAGGCTGTTCAACTGCGGTTTTGCCAATGTGCAGCCCAACTCAGGCAGTCAGGCCAACCAGGGCGCCATGATGGCCATGATAAAGCCCGGCGATACCATTTTGGGCATGAGCCTTGATGCAGGCGGGCACCTGACACACGGGGCCAAGCCCAACCAGTCCGGCAAGTGGTTCAACCCTGTGCAGTACGGTGTGCGCAAGCAGGACGGGCAGATTGACTATGAGGAAGTGGCGGCTCTCGCGCGTGAACACAAACCGGCGCTGATTATTGCCGGTGGGTCTGCCTATTCGCCGGTGATTGATTTCCAGAAGTTCCGCGACATCGCTGATGAAGT
Source organism: Pyruvatibacter sp. (assembly GCF_040219635.1). Taxonomy (NCBI): domain Bacteria; kingdom Pseudomonadati; phylum Pseudomonadota; class Alphaproteobacteria; order Hyphomicrobiales; family Parvibaculaceae; genus Pyruvatibacter; species Pyruvatibacter sp. The sequence continues at coordinate 330,075 of NZ_JAVJSC010000002.1, read as the reverse complement.
TGGCGCGTTTTTGATGGTGGACATGGCGCATTTCGCGGGCCTTGTGGCGGGCGGTGTCTATCCCAGCCCGCTGCCGTTTGCGGATGTCTGCACCACCACCACCCATAAAACCCTGCGCGGTCCGCGTGGCGGCATGATCCTGACCAATGACGAGAAGCTGGCCAAGAAAATCAATTCGGCGATTTTTCCCGGCATTCAGGGCGGACCGCTGATGCACGTGATTGCCGGCAAGGCTGTGGCGTTTGGCGAGGCGCTGCGTCCGGAGTTCAAATTGTATGCGCGCAACGTGGTGGACAATGCCCGTGCGCTGGCGTCATCGCTGCAAAAGGGCGGCGTGGACATTGTGTCAGGCGGCACCGACAGCCACCTGATGCTGGTTGATCTGCGGCCCAAGGGCCTCACCGGCAAGGTGGCGGAAGCAGCGCTCGAAAACGCACATATCACCTGCAACAAGAACGGCGTGCCGTTTGACCCCGAACCGCCGGCGGTTACGTCGGGCGTGCGGCTGGGCACACCGGCGGGCACCACGCGCGGCTTTGGTGTGGCAGAGTTCACGCTCGTGGGTGATCTGATCACCGAGGTGCTGGACGGGCTGGTAGCGAACGGCGATAACAACGGAAGTGTTGAAGCTTCCGTCAAGGCGCGCGTTCTGGAGTTGTGTTCACGATTCCCGATTTACGGCTAGCGGCACCAAAAACGGACCAAAAACAAAAGTATCAGGGGATAGGGTATGCGCTGTCCGTTTTGCGGCAACGAAGACACGCAGGTTAAAGACTCGCGGCCAACCGAAGATGCAGCGGCGATCAGGCGGCGGCGTTTTTGCACCGGCTGCGGGGCGCGGTTCACCACATTCGAGCGGGTTCAGCTTCGCGACCTCACGGTGGTGAAACGCAACGGCAAGCGCGAACCGTTTGACCGCGACAAGCTGGTGCGGTCGTTGCAAATCTCATTGCGCAAACGTCCGGTTGAGCCTGAACGGGTGGAGCGTATGGTGTCGGGCATTATCCGGCAGCTTGAAAGCACCGGCGAGAGTGACATTCCGGCCTCGATGGTTGGCGAGTTGATTATGGAGCGTTTGAAGCTGCTTGATGAAGTGGCCTATGTGCGCTTTGCCTCTGTGTACCGGAACTTCCGGGAAGCAAAGGATTTTGAAAAGTTTCTGGGCGGCCTGAATGACCCGCTCGAAAAAATGGACGACTAGCGGGTTCGCCGTCGGGCATGTGGCCGGTTTCGGTGTCACGCTGGGCAGTGCCGCCAGGCGTTGATGCCGAGACACACAGATGGCAGCAGGTTTTACACAGCAGCAGACGGATGCACGCTTCATGCGTGCTGCACTGACGCTTGCCGCGCGCGGGCTGGGGCAGGTGGCGCCCAATCCGTCCGTAGGCTGCATTATTGTTGCAGATGATGCGGGCACACCGATTGTTGTCGGGCGCGGGTGGACGCAGCCGTGCGGGCGTCCGCATGCAGAGACCGAAGCGCTGCGGCGGGCAGGCAACAAGACGCGCGGCGCAACTGTCTATGTGACCCTTGAACCGTGCGCGCACTCTGGCAAGACCGGGCCATGCGCACAGGCATTGATTGAAGCCGGTGCGGCGCGTGTGGTGGTGGCGTGCGGTGATCCTGACGACCGCGTCAATGGCAAGGGCATTCAAATGCTTCGGGGTGCCGGTATTGAGGTGACAGCCGGCGTGCTTGAGGCCGAAGCCCGTGAGCTCAACGCGGGGTTCATGACACGGGTCACGGCCCAGCGACCACTGGTGATACTCAAGATTGCGTCAACGCTGGACGGCAAGATTGCCACCCATACCGGCAAGAGCCACTGGATCACCGGAGACATGGCACGCGAACGCACTCACCTTATGAGGGCGCAGGCGGATGCCATCATGGTTGGCAGTGCCACGGCCATTGTGGATGATCCGCAACTCACCTGCCGGTTGCCGGGCCTGTCGCACCGTTCGCCGATCCGGGTGATTGCAGACGGGCGGTTGCGGCTTCCGCTCACTTCTAAACTTGTGCAAAGCGCGCGCGAGCATCGGCTGATCGTTCTCACACGCGGGGACGCTGAAAGGCATCGTCACGATGCCTTTGAAGATCTGGGTGTAGAGCTGGTGGATGTGCCTGTGGGTGCTGACAACCGCATGGATATGACAAAAGCACTTGTGTTGCTTGCGGGACTTGGCATCACGCGCGTGATGGTGGAGGGCGGCGCGCGGCTGGCTGCCTCGTTGTTGCGCGCGGACCTGGTTGATCGTATCGAGTGGTTTCAGGCGCCCAAGATCATTGGTGACGACGGGTATTCCGCCGTGGCCGGTCTGGGGCTCGACGATATTGATCTGGATGCGGGCTACGAGCAGGTGGCGGTTACGCCACTTGGAGAAGATGTGCTCACCAGCCTGCGCGTAAGGACATAAGGCTTCAATGTTTACCGGCATCATCACTGACATCGGCAAAGTCACCGAGATAGAAGAGCGTGGCGACACGCGGTTTCGCATTGCCACGCGTTATGACGCTGACGGTATTGCCTTGGGGGCATCCATCGCGTGTTCCGGGGCATGTCTTACGGTGATAGGGAAAGGCCGCAGCGATGCACAAACATGCTGGTTCGATGTTGAAGCATCAGGCGAGACATTGGCGCACACCAAGCTGGGAAGCTGGCGTGTTGGGTCACGCATCAACCTTGAGCGCGCCCTGAAGGCGGGCGACGAGTTGGGTGGTCATATCGTGAGCGGGCATGTGGATGGCGTTGGCAGTCTTTTGTCCAGCGTGCCGGAGGGCGATAGCTGGCGGCTCACATTCAGGGCACCTGCCGAGATGATGGCGTATATTGCGCCCAAGGGCTCAATCACCATTGACGGTATCTCGCTGACGGTGAACGAAGTCGGGGACGACACTTTCGGGGTTAACATCATTCCGCACACCCAAAGCGAAACCACGCTTGGCGACCTCACGAACGGCGACCCGGTCAATCTGGAAATTGACATGCTGGCGCGCTATGTGGCCCGTCAGGTTGCAGCGCTTGCCGGCAATAACGCATAAAAGACAGTAACAAGGCCGTACCGCACATATATGTGCGGGGCTGAAAAAGGACACCTGCGCATGAGCGAATTTACCAGTTATCTGTCTCCGATCGAGGATGTAATCGAGGACGCGCGCAATGGCAGGATGTTCATTCTTGTTGACGCAGAGGATCGCGAAAACGAGGGTGATCTGATTATTCCGGCACAAATGGCGACGCCGGACGCGGTGAACTTCATGGCCAAATATGGTCGCGGGCTGATTTGTCTGGCGATGGGCGAAGACCGGGCGGCGCAGCTAAATCTTGAGCTGATGTCGGCTCACAATCAGTCGCGCCACCAAACTGCCTTTACCATTTCCATTGAGGCGCGCGAAGGTGTGACGACGGGCATTTCAGCGCATGACCGGGCACACACGATTGCGGTGGCGATCGACCCCACCAAAAACTATGCCGACATTGCAACGCCGGGCCATGTGTTTCCCCTGGTGGCGCGCAAGGGCGGCGTGCTGGTGCGTGCGGGCCATACGGAAGCTGCTGTTGATATTTCGCGGCTTGCGGGGCTTAACCCTGCGGGTGTCATCTGTGAAATCATGAACGATGACGGCACCATGGCGCGGTTGCCGGACCTTGTGCAGTTTGCCCAGTTGCACAGCCTTAAGGTTGCTACCATCGCAGACCTCATCGCCTATCGCCGCAAGCACGATAATTTCATGAGCCGTGCCATTGAAAAGCCCTTCCACAGCGAAGCAGGTGGTGAATGGCAGATGATGGTATATCAGAATAAAGTTCAGTATGCGGAGCATGTGGCTCTGGTAAAGGGTGATGTCAGCACCGCCGAGCCGGTGCTGGTGCGGATGCACGCGGTCAATGTGTTTGATGATCTGTTGCTGGGCTCGGGCGGCCGGGCGGGCATCATCGAGGACAGTATGCGGGCTATCGCAGACGAAGGCCGCGGGGTGATCGTGATTATTCGCGATACGGACGCGACCATTGTGTCTGACATGCTGCTGATGGATGAGAAAACCCGTAAGGAGCAGGGGCCACGGCGTTTGCGTGAATATGGTATCGGCGCGCAGATATTGCTGGATCTGGGGGTGCGGAAGATGGAGCTTTTGTCCAATTCGCCCAACCCGACGATTGTGGGCATTGAAGGCTACGGGCTTGAAGTTGTCGGCCAGCGGCCCATTACGCAGATGAAGGAGGCGGGCGAGTGACCGGCACCAAACCTCCCCACATTCTCATCATTGAAGCGCGCTTCTATCCCGAACTGACGGACGAGATGGCGCGCGGTGCGATTGCTGAAATTGAAGCTGTTGGCGGCACCTATGAGCGCATGGAAGTACCCGGCGTGTTGGAGATACCGGCGGCGGTGGTGTATGCGCTACGTGCCATGGCTGTGACCGGGCGACAGAAGCAGTATGATGGCTTTGTCACGCTTGGCTGCGTCATTCGTGGCGAGACGGCGCATTTTGATATTGTTGCATTTGAAAGCGCGCGGGCGCTTATGGACCTGAGCGTCGAACATGCGCTGGCGCTGGGCAACGGCATTCAGACCGTTGAAAACGAAGATCAGGCGTGGGCGCGCGCCAACGTGGATGACAAGAACAAGGGCGGCGGTGCTGCGGTGGCGGCGTTGGCCATGATTGCCCACAAGCGCGCGATGCGCGTGGACGGACTTTAGCGGTGGAACTCTCTTGAACGCCAAAGCAAAGCCTTATGAGCCGCACGAAGCACGCAGCAATGCGCGGCTGGCTGCCGTGCAGGCGCTGTATCAGATGGACATTGGCAGCGCCGACATTGGCGATGTCATTGCCGAGTTCCGCGCCGCGCGCCTTGGCCGTACCTATGATGGCGAGACGGCGCAGGAACTCCGCGATGATGCGCCGGCAGACGCGGACTTTTTTGAGTCGATCGTGCGCGGCGTTGTTGACCGGCAGGGCGACCTTGACCCGGCGATCGACGGTGCGCTTGCACAAGGCTGGCGGTTGCCGCGTCTCGACGCCACCTTGCGCGCGGTGTTGCGGGCGGGGGCATTCGAGATTCACGGTCGCAGCGATGTACCGCCCAAGGCCGTTATCAATGAGTATGTCAGCGTTGCGCACGCCTTTTTTGACGGCGACGAACCCAAGGTGGTGAATGCGGTGCTGGACCGGCTGGCCCGCGAACTGCTGGGGTCGCAGACGCTGGATCAGGCCTAGGTGGCGGTGCCGCCCGACAGCGAGTTTTCCCTTATTGCGCGCCTGTTTGCGCCGCTCTCTGATGCGCCGCACGGGCTTGGCCTGCGTGATGACGCGGGTTTTGTGCCCGCGTCTGAGCCGGGCCAGCGTACCTGCATCACCAAGGACATGATCGTCGCGGGCGTGCATTTTCTGCCCGACGACCCGCCGGACCTGATCGCGCGCAAGCTGGTGCGGGTGAATGTGTCTGATCTGGTTGCCAAGGGTGTGGTGCCAAATGGCTGCCTGCTGGCTGCTGCCTTCAATGAGAACCGCGACGTTGCCTGGCTTGACGCCTTTGCTGCCGGCCTCGCGCAAGACCTTGAAACTTACGGCATGGTGCTGATCGGCGGTGACACGGTCCGCACGCCGGGGCCGGACAGTTTTTCACTCACAGCGCTTGGGCATGTGGCCGATGGCGGGTTTGTGGGCCGCAATGGTGCGGGCGAGGGCGACGGGTTGTATGTCACCGGCACCATTGGCGACGCGGGCCTCGGCCTCAAAATCCTGCGCGGTGACCTGGGTACAGTCGCCCTTGGCCGTCGCACGCCGCTGATAGAGCGCTATCACCTGCCGCACCCGCGTGTGGCGTTTGGCGCAGCGCTGGCCGGGTTTGCGACGGCAGCGCTTGATGTGTCAGACGGGCTGGTGGCGGACGTGGGCCACCTCACGCAGATGTCCGGGCTGTGCGCCCGTATTGAGCTTGAGCGTGTGCCGTTGTCTTCCTCAGCGCAACGGCTGGTCAAATCGGACCCGGCATTGCGCCTGTCGCTACTGGGAGCAGGGGATGACTACGAAATTGTGTTTTCAGCGCCTGCCGACGCTGCTGAGGCGATTGCTGCCGCATCGGGTGCCAGCGATACGCCGGTGACGCGCATAGGCCATATTCTGGCCGGTGAGGCGGGCCGGGTGGATGTTGTTGATTCGGCTGGCAGCGTTATTGATGTCCCACGTGCAGGGTTCCGGCATTTCTGACGGTTTCCGGACGGTCCAAGCATCTATGGGTGACCGGGTACAGCGGCGCTGCTAACCCCTCGTGATCTTCAACATCATCGCCGGTTGCCTTGTGGGGGTACATTTGGCATGTTCCGCGCGATCTTCAGGGGTGGGGACGACAGGGCGTGACGGGCCGGATTAGCGGCTTTTTCACGCCTGCCATAAATCCACCGCTCAGTTGTTTAACCAAAACTCAAAGGCTGCCGGGCCAACCGGCTGCCACATTAGGAAGCACACGCAAATGAGCACGACGATGATGGCCATTCTGGCCGCTGGCGCTCTGTCGCTTGTCTATGGGGCCTGGGCTATTCGCTCGGTTCTGGCGGCAAGCGCGGGCAATGCGCGCATGCAAGAAATTGCAGGCGCAATTCAGGAAGGCGCTGCTGCCTACCTCAACCGTCAATACTCCACGGTTGCCATTGTGGGCATCGTGATTTTCGCCATCGTCTGGTGGTTGCTGGGTATGCTGACGGCTATCGGCTTTGCTGCCGGTGCCGTGCTGTCGGGTATCGCCGGCTATATCGGCATGATTGTGTCGGTGCGCGCCAATGTGCGTACCACGCAGGCGGCATCCGAAAGCCTGGCCGCGGGCCTCAACATCGCGTTCAAATCCGGTGCTGTCACCGGCATGTTGGTGGCCGGTCTCGCGTTGCTCGGTGTGGCGGTTTATTACACCGTGCTGACCGACACGCTGGGCCATGCAGCCAATTCGCGTCAGGTGATTGATGCGCTGGTGGCGCTTGGCTTTGGTGCCTCCCTCATTTCAATCTTTGCGCGTCTTGGCGGCGGCATCTTCACCAAGGGTGCGGATGTGGGCGGCGACCTTGTGGGCAAGATCGAAGCGGGCATCCCCGAAGATGACCCCCGCAACCCCGCCACCATCGCCGACAATGTGGGCGACAACGTGGGCGACTGCGCGGGCATGGCGGCTGACCTGTTTGAAACCTATGCGGTGACGATTGTCGCCACCATGGTTCTGGCGTCCATCTTCTTCGTTGGCGCTGCCGGTGAAACGATGATGCTGTATCCGCTGGTTATCGGTGCCACCTGCATCGTGACGTCGATCATCGGCACGTTCTTTGTGCGGCTTGGCTCGAACGGCTCCATCATGGGGGCGCTCTACAAGGGCTTTATTGCATCAGCAGTGCTGTCGTTGATCGCGCTCTACTTCACCACTGATTATGTGGTTGGTCTGGATACCACCTATACGCTGGCCAGCGGTCTCAGCTTTACCGGCATGAGCCTGTATCTTTGTGGTGTTGCGGGTCTGGTGATTACGGGTCTCATCATCTGGATCACTGAATACTACACGGGCACGAATTACCGTCCGGTGCAGTCCGTGGCGCAGGCATCTGTGTCCGGTCACGGCACCAACGTGATCCAGGGTCTGGCTGTGTCGCTTGAAGCAACGGCGCTGCCTGCCATCGTCATTGTTGCGGGCATCATTGTGACTTTCAACCTTGCGGGTCTGTTCGGCATTGCCATTGCAGTGTCCACCATGCTGGCGCTTGCGGGCATGGTTGTGGCGCTTGATGCGTTTGGTCCGGTGACGGACAACGCAGGCGGCATTGCTGAAATGGCCGAGCTGGACGAAAGCGTCCGCAAGACCACTGACGCGCTGGATGCTGTGGGGAACACCACCAAGGCTGTAACCAAGGGCTATGCCATTGGTTCTGCCGGTCTGGGTGCGCTGGTGCTGTTTGCGGCCTATACGGAGGATCTGAAGTTCTTCGCGGCTGATCCGGCAACGTATCCGTATTTTGCAGGCATCAACGTCGATTTCTCGCTGTCCAACCCTTACGTCGTGGTTGGTTTGCTGGTCGGCGGCATGTTGCCGTTCCTGTTCGGGGCCATGGGCATGATGGCTGTGGGCCGTGCGGCTGCGGCCATCGTGGAAGAAGTGCGCCGTCAGTTCAAAGAAAAGCCCGGCATCATGCAGGGCACGGAGAAGCCTGATTACAAGCAGGCCGTTGACCTGCTGACCAAGGCGGCTATCCGCGAGATGATTGTACCGTCCATGCTGCCGGTGCTGTCACCCGTGGCGCTGTACTTCATCATCATGTGGGTGGCAGACAAGTCGGCGGCATTCTCAGCCGTTGGTGCCATGCTGCTGGGTGTGATCGTGACAGGTCTGTTCGTGGCTATCTCGATGACTGCCGGTGGCGGTGCATGGGATAACGCCAAGAAGGTGATCGAAGACGGTGCCCATGGCGGCAAGGGCTCTGATGCTCACAAGGCGGCCATCACCGGCGATACGGTGGGTGACCCTTACAAGGACACTGCCGGTCCGGCGGTGAACCCGATGATCAAGATCACCAACATCGTGGCATTGCTGCTGCTGGCGGTGCTTGCTCACTAGGGTTTAGGGCTTTAGCAAAACAAGAAGGCGGCGTCCTGATCGGGACGCCGCCTTTTTTCTTGTGGCTGTGGAAAGGGGCTCTGGGCCCCGTGGTCAAGCCACGGGGAGGCAAGTGAGAGTGCGGCGAGCCCTAACCTCCCACTTCTGCCGTGGCTTGGGGCTCTGGGCTCCGTGGTCGAGCTGCGGGGAAGCAAGTGAGAGTGAGGGGAACCCTAACTTCCCACTTTTGCCTTACCGCGACTTGATCGCGGTATCCAGGGGCAGCTTGTAGCCGGCTACAGACCCGGCGTCGGGTCGGCGCGGGTGCCGGAGCCGAAGCGGCCGAGGTTGCCGAACATTTGTTGCAGGAACGTCAGCTCCTTGCCGCGGGTGGGTGTTTCGCGGTCGATGAAATTGACGATCTTGCCGTCTTCCAGCCCGAAATAGCCAAGCTGTTTGACGTTGTTATCCTCGTCAAAATAAACCGCGACAATTTCGCGGTCCACGGTCTCCTCGCGGAAGAACGCAAACTGCTCTTCGATGCTGGAAATGTAATACCAGGTGCCGCCATCCACCGTGGACAGGGTGGAGGGTGACCCGAATGTGGTCAGCACGCTGTCCTTGTTGTCGATGCCGACGCGGATTTCGGCCAGCAAATCCTCGTTGGGCACGTAGCCGCGCTGGCTCACAACAGGGGCGCAGGCCACCATCAGTCCGGCAAGCGCTGCGGCTGCCAGTGTCTGTTTGAGGGGCAGGGTCTGCTTGAGGGGGCCAATCGGCCGCAGTTGGTTTTTCGTGAGCCTGCGCACATCTCTCTCCATGAAGCCAAAGCGGTGCTGCCAATTTTTGAGTGACAATACATGAAGAGCCGCGCGCCGCTTGGCAAGAGGGGCCTTTGGGCTTAATGCCCTCCTGTGAAGCGTCTCAGGCGGGCGCAGCTAAGACCTACGAAAGCGGATACCTCATGGTGATGCAGCGGATATTGGCACCTTTCAGGGCAGCCCGACGCAACAAGCCGGTGCTGGACGCGCTGTATGGCGTGATCATGGCCCAGGCGCGCGACCCCTATTTTTACGCGCAGCTTGGCGTTCCCGACACCGTTGAAGGCCGTTTCGACATGGTGACGCTGCATACATATCTGGTGAATGCCCGGTTGCGCGGTGGCGGCGAGGCCGCGCAGGCGCTGTCGCAGGACCTGTTTGACCATATGTTCAGGGATATGGACCATGCCCTGCGCGAAATGGGAGTGGGCGACATGGGCATCGGCAAGCGCATTCAGAAAATGGCCTCCAAGTTTTATGGCCGCACGGATGCGTATGAAAAAGCGCTTGCTGACGCAGACCCGGCAGCGTTGCGCGATGCTGTTGGACGCAACATCTATGCAGGTGTTGCGCCGAACCCCACCGGCGTTGCGGTTATCGCCGCCTATATTCGCCAGGCCCGCGCCGACCTTGGGATACAGTCGCTGGACCGGCTGATGGAAGGCGAGTTGCACTTTCCCGCCATTGCCACTGCCAAGGGTGACGGCGATGTCTGAAGTGCCTGAGTTTTCCTATCGTGTTGATGTCGCGAGTCTGCCGGGCACCGGCATTGAACGGCCGCTGCGGCCCACGGCAGACGAACTGGCAGCGGTTGCCAGGCGACTTGATCTGCAGGCCATTGAGCAGATGGACATCAAAATCCGCGTGACGCCGTGGCGCAGTTTCGGGGCCAAATTGCACGGCACATTCAGCGCGGATGTTATCCAGACCTGCGTGGTTTCGCTGGAGCCGGTATCAGCCCATGTGGAAGATGAGTTCGACATTCGCTATCTGCCCGCACGGATGATCGAGGAGGATGCGTCGAAAGGCGAGGTCTTGTCTGACCCGTCGTCTGACGAGGATGCGCCGGAGGCTTTGGGCGGTGATACAGGCTCAATACTCGATGCGGGGGAGGCTGTGGTTCAGTATCTGTCGCTGGCGCTTGATCCGTATCCGCGTCACCGCGATGCGAGCCTGCCGGACGAGGCATCGCTGCCTGATGAGCCATCCCCGTTCGCGGTACTGGCAGCGCTGAAGCTGCAAGATAAAGACAAGTAATTTCAAGCAGTTAACCCTAAGGTTGAGTTAGCCGGGGGTTGCTTTATGTTGCAGCCGCGTGCGCCGGACAGGTGAGTTCACGATTCGTGGAATCCTTCGCTTCGGGGCGTGCGGTCATTTTCGTGTCATGGCTTTATGCGCCACTGACACCAATCATGAAGCGGAGTTGCGCTTGGCTGGCGGCATTACCATCGCGCTGGACGCTATGGGCGGCGATCTTGGCCCTGAGGCTGTGGTCGGCGGCGCATCCCTTGCCCGCATCCGCCATCCGAATGTGCATTACGAGTTTCATGGCGATGAAAAGTTGCTGGCCCCGCTGCTGGAGACAGACGCTGAGCTGAAAGCTGTATCGAGCATTCACCACACCGATGTGGCGGTATCAATGTCGGACAAGCCCAGCCAGGCCCTGCGGGCCGGGCGGCGCGTTTCCAGCATGTGGCTGGCGATTGATGCGGTAAAGCAGGGCCGCGCGCAGGCGGCGTTGTCGTGCGGTAATACCGGCGCGCTGACGGTGATGTCGCGGATGATTTTGAAGACCATGCCGGGCATCGACCGTCCGGCACTCGCCGCCATCTGGCCCACCATGCGTGGTGAAAGCATCGTGCTGGATGTGGGGGCCAATGTGGTGGCCGAGGAAAAGAACCTCGTCAATTTCGCCATCATGGGCGAGGCCATGGCACGTACAGCGCTGGGCCAGCCCAAGCCGACTGTTGGCCTGCTCAACATCGGTGCCGAAGAAATGAAGGGCAACGAAAACGTCAAGGGTGCCGCGCAGGTGCTGCGCAACACGGACCTTGAGTTTGAGTTTTACGGGTTCGTGGAAGGCGACGACATTTCAAAAGGCACGGTGGATGTTGTGGTGACCGACGGCTTCACCGGCAACATTGCCCTCAAGACCGCCGAAGGCACGGCGCGGCTGATCGGGGATTATCTGTCCAACGCCATGCGCCGGTCGCTGGCTTCGCGCATCGGCTATTTGCTGGCACGCGGCGCTTTCAACGTGCTGCGTAAGCGGATGGACCCCAGCAGCGTCAATGGCGGTGTGTTTTTGGGGCTTAACGGCGTGGTGGTGAAAAGCCACGGGTCGGCAACGGCTGCGGGTATCGCAAGTGCGCTTGATCTGGCCATCGATATGGCCCGCCATGACATCATCAAAAAAATATCGGCTGATCTTGAAACGGTTCACACCGATGAGGCGTCTGCGGGTGAGGCTACAGCCGAACCGGAGCCTGTCGCATCATGATCCGATCCATCGTCAGGGGCACAGGCGCGTATCTGCCTGAGCGCATCGTCACCAATGCCGAGATGGCGACTTTGGTGGATACATCGGACGAGTGGATTGTGGCCCGCACCGGCATTACCCAGCGCCACATTGCTGCTGACGGCGAGATGACATCCGACCTTGCCATTGCGGCTGCCAAAGCCGCGCTTGCGGACGCCCAAGTGCATGCGGATGACGTGGACATGATTGTCATGGCTACGGCAACACCGGACGATACGTTTCCCGCGACGGCAACCGTCGTGCAGGCGGCGCTTGGCATTGAGCGCGGGTTTGCGTTTGACATGCAGGCGGTGTGTTCGGGTTTTGTGTATGCGGTGGCAACGGCGGATAACTTCATCAAGGCGGGGCAGGTCAAGACAGCGCTTGTTATCGGCGCTGAAACCTTCTCGCGCATTCTCGATTGGGAAGACCGGACCACGGCTGTGCTGTTTGGCGACGGCGCGGGGGCGCTGGTGTTGCAGGCGGGTGAGGGCGAGGGCACCACGGATGATCGTGGCGTCCTGACCTCGCACTTGCATTCAGACGGGCGCTACCGCGATAAGCTGTATGTGGACGGCGGGCCATCGCGTGGCACGGTGGGGCATCTGCGCATGGAAGGCCGGGAGGTGTTTCGTCATGCGGTTGTGAATATAGCCGACGTGATTGACGAGGCGCTGGATGCCACCGGGCTGAGCGCTGCCGACATCGACTGGTTCGTGCCGCACCAGGCCAACCGGCGCATTCTGGATGCCACGGCAAAGCGCATTGGTCTGCCACCGGAAAAGGTGGTGATGACGGTCGGCCAGCACGCCAACACGTCCGCAGCCTCAGTGCCGCTGGCGCTGGATGTGGCCCGCAGGGACGGGCGGATCAAGCAGAACGACATGGTACTGCTCGAGGCGATGGGTGGCGGGTTTACCTGGGGGTCAGCCCTGGTCCGCTGGTAAAGGCCACTTTGGAGCCGCAATTTGCGTTAACATATTAGTTTAAGTCACTGGTGGCATTGGCTTTTGTCTGGCTGTAAGGTCATTGCGGGCAAAGCGACGCCGGAGTACAAATAGAGAATCATGAGCAAGACACTTACACGCGCCAATCTGAGCGAGGCCGTCTATCAGGAAGTCGGCCTGTCCCGTAACGAATCCGCGGATTTTGTGGAACGGGTGCTCGAAGAAATCTCGTCTAGCCTTGAGCAGGGGGAAACCGTGAAGGTGTCATCCTTTGGTGCTTTTTCCGTGCGGGAGAAAGGCGGGCGTGTCGGGCGCAACCCCAAGACCGGCGAAGAGGTGCCAATCAAACCGCGCCGTGTTTTGGTGTTCCGCCCCAGCCATGTTCTCAAGGACCGGGTCAACAAGTCTGCGGCGCGTGATGCCATGACGGACAGTTCCGCAACGCCTGAGACTGTGTGAGACATAAGCGTTGAGCCCGGATTCCGGAGACAGCGCGGGTGGACCGGGAGGTTCACAAAGTATGCAAAAATCTCCCGATGCATTCCGCACCATTTCAGAGGTGGCTGTTGACCTCGACGTGCCGCAGCATGTTCTGCGTTTCTGGGAAACCAAGTTCACACAGATCAAGCCGCTGAAACGCGGCGGTGGCCGACGCTATTACCGGCCCGAAGACGTGGACCTGCTGCGCGGCATCCGCACGCTGCTGTATCACGACGGCTACACCATCAAGGGCGTGCAGAAGGTGTTTCGCGAGCAGGGCGTACGCCATGTCAGCGAAATTGGCCGTGAGGAATATGAAGCCGAGCTTGCCGAGGCGGAGGCCACACAGGATATGGATGAGGGGGCTGAGGAAGCCGCCGCACCAGACCCTGTAAAGCCGCATATTGCGCCTGCACCGTTTCCGCCCCAGCCGCTCACCGAAGAGCAGATGGATGAACTTGAGCGCATCCTTGAAGAACTTGAGGGGCTGAAAAGCCGGATTGAGGCGGCGCGGCAACCCGCCGTTTTCTAGTCTGAAAGGTGCCGCGACCGTGTGGCAATTTTCTGGGGTTTGCGGCGTTGCGATAGGGCAGAACCGCCCCTATAGTCCGCCTCCCTCCCGGCGGCATGTGGGCCTTCGCCCGCCGCTGATCTTAACGGAGCGTAGCGCAGCCTGGTAGCGCACTTGTCTGGGGGACAAGGGGTCGTCGGTTCAAATCCGGCCGCTCCGACCAATCGGCAAAAGCCGCATAGCGGGCCGGATCTGGCAACTGTCAGGTGCGGCCCGTTTTGTTATGGCTGTTTTGCATCCTGTGCCGGCGGCAGGGCCAGCATCAGGCCCCAGACAATGCCCATCAGCACATACATGTGCCGCCAGTGATTGACGTCGATGATTATGGCTTCGCCAAACAGGCCGGCAAGGGTGGCGTAGGCGACAATGAACACGCCCCGGCGCGGACCGTTAAGCGCATAGCGCCAGCCGCGCACCATGGTGATGGCAAATGCGCCAACAAGACCCACAAGGCTGATGAAGCCGCCACCTACAAACACGTTGAGGTAAATGTTGTGGGTGTCCTGACCCGCCAACATGCCCCAGTTGTTGGGGCCGATGCCAAACGGATTGGTCATGGCCATTTTCAGGGCGGCAAGCTGGCCCGAAAAACGTCCGCCTTCGCGGGTGTCGTAGCTTTGCAGGCCCAGCCGATCGCCCAGCAGGTCACGGATTTCGGGAATGGTCAGTGCCCAGGCAATGGCCATGGTCAGCATCACACCGAGCAGAATGAGAATAAGCACAATGCGCCCGCGCTGACCGCGCGCCTGGGGTGCCATGCTGGTGAGCAGGGCAAAAACTCCGGCTGATACCAGCAGATGTATCCATGCGCCGCGCGAAAAGCTGAGAAACAGGCCAAGCGCCAGAATGGTGGCGATCGGGCCCCAGAAAAAAACTGTGGCGGCCGCACTGCGCGTGGTCATGCGCCATACGGCGTAGAGTGTCGGCGCCACGAGAAACGGTCCGTACACGTTGGGGTCTTCAAACAGGGCTTTGGCACGTCCTGCGCCCAGCAGTATTTCGCCGCCGGGGATGACATTCAGATAGGCCCCGATACCCAGCATGGCGGCGCTCATTCCCGCCACAAGATACCCGCCCCATATGGCGCGCAACGCCTTGTCGGGGGAGGCCGCCACAACGCTGGTGAAGAAAACGAATGTGAGGGTCAGAAATGTAGAGGTCTGCATGAAGGTGATGGACAGATCGATGTACCGCGCATTGGTGCCGCCGATCATATAGCCCAGCAGCACCAACGAAAGCAGACCGAAGGGCAGGGCCACGCCTGCGGGAATGCGCATCCCGAACACAAAGGCGACACCCGCGATTGCAATGACTGCCAGGTCATAGGGAGACGGCTCGCGCAACACGTAATGCGACACAGACAGAGCACAAAACAGCAGTACACTGATGAAAGTAGAGTTGGCAATGTTGGTGGTGCTGGTGAAAGTGTGCGCTGGTGCACCAGCCGTGTGTACACCCGCGCCCATGTCAGGCACCGGCAGTGGTCTGCTGGCCATGCGACGCGTCAAGAATGCGTTCGTCGCGGGCCTTACTGTCGGCCATTACGGTGCGGTACACATCATCAACACCTTCCACCATGGTGCCGACGGAGAACCGGCGGGCGATGTCCTGACGCATTTCGAGGGCTGTTTCCAGCGCCTGTTCGCGGTGGTCGAGGGTGTGGGTTAGTTCAGCCGCAAGGGCACGCGCATCGCCAGGGGGCACAAGCTGGTTTTCACGGCCTGCAAAAATCTCAGGAATGCCGCCTGAGCGGGTTGTGACAACCGGCATACCGGCGGCGATGCTTTCAAGCACAATGTAGGGGAGTGACTCCGCCAGCGACGGCACCACTACCATGTGGGCCTGTGCAAATATCTCGCGGGCTGGTTTAGCACCGGGAAACGTAACCTGCGGAGCAAGCCCCAGGTCACAGGCACGGCGTATAAAGTGTTCGCGGTCAGGACCATCACCGGCGATCACCGTGCGCAGATTGCGGCCGGCTAGCGCTGCGAGCGCATCAAGCAGCACGTCCACACCCTTGAGCAGGCGCAGCTCGCCGACAAAGGCAATGTCATAGCGTTTTTGCGCGGGCGGCAGCGGGCGGAAATCACCTTCGCCCACACCGTTGTGCACAATGCTGGAATAGGCGGCCGGCGTGCCAACCTTCATGGCAAAGGCTTCGCGCGCAAACATGCTTTCAAAAATGAACGCATCGGTGCGGCGGTTCAGCAGGCGCTCAGCGCCCAGATACAATATGCCCGCAAGCGAGCGCGTATCGTAGTGCAGTGAACCGCCATGGGGCGTGTAAATAGCGCGGGCCTGGCGGTCGGGCGTTCCTGCAGTCACGTTGGCAGGCGGGCGGTGTACGCCCAGCCGCGCCATCATGCCGCCTTTGGCACCGTGGCCATGCAATATGTCCAGGTGAAGTTCAGAGCGCAGCGTACGGACGGTTGCGATTGCAGCAAGGTCGCGTGGGTGTGCAATGCGGGAAATAGGAATGCGCCGCAATCCCAGACGCAGGCCGGGGCGCAGAGCCTCAAGTCGGGCGGTTGCTGAATCGCAGGTGCCGTTTGAGGCGCACAGAATACCCACGCGATGCCCGGCGGCAATTTGTCCGCGTACCAGATCTTCCACATGGCGCAGCAGGCCGCCTGCGGGTGCGCGAAAAACATGCATGATGTTGAGGCGGCTATCCGTGCCGCGTGGTTTTACCGGCATGAGGGAGGCCATCTGTGTACCCCCTTAAAAAAAGCGTTCGCGGATAAACACCGTGTCGCCCGGCATTATCTGCGCGCTTGTATCGGTCTTGAACTCGCCACCTGTGGCTGGTGTGCCGCGGGTAATGCGGGCACGGGATTTGTTGGCCCGGTAGGTGTACCCACCGGCAATGGCGACAGCGGTTTCAACGGTCATGCCCGCTACATACGGGTACTGGCCCGGCGCGTTGACCTCGCCCAGAATGAAGAACGGACGAAAGGCTGACACCTCAACGGAGACGTTGGGGTTGCGCAGCAGGGTTTGCGCCAGCGTTTGTTCAATGTTGCGCTTGGCTTCATGGGCGGTCTGGCCGCGCACGATGAGCGGCGGCAGCAGCGGCATGGTGATGGCGCCGCCATCATCCACGCGGAACGTGCCGGACAGATTTTCCTGGCCGAACACGATCACGCGCAGTTCGTCACCAGCATCAAGGCGGTATTGGGAGGTGGCGCCAGGGCGCTGCATCAGCGGTGCGCCCGCCTGTGCCTGGGCCTGTGCCGGGGCTTGTGCCTGGGTATTCTGGGCCGCATTGGGGTGCGCAGGCAGGGGAGCTTGCGGGGCTGTATGTGGCTGGCCTGCAAAAGTGCCACAGCCCGCCAGCGCCGCACACAGCATTGCCGCAAGCGCTGTTTTCAGCCGATATGAAATATGCAGAACCGTCACCGCATCACCCGTTTGTCGTAGGTCGAGTGTGCGAGACTAGAACGGGCACAGTTACCATCGCCTTAGCGCGGCAGCACCTGCGCGGATACTTTTTGCGGCGATACAAGCCAAAAACGGGGGCGGTTAACACCCCGGTTACCTTAAGCCCGTTAAAAAACAGGATTGAAACGTAAATGCGCGCCCGGCGATTCGGTCGCGCGTGCCCGCAGCAGGAGCATGTGAGCCAGACTATGACCTACGGCGTGGCCAACCGCGACATGCAGCAGGCATCCTCAGAGGGGAGTGGTGCCGACGGAATCGACATCTGGTCGCTTCTGGTGCGGGTGTGGGCGCGCAAGTGGTTTTTGATGCTGTTTGTGAGTGCGGGTGTTGTGCTGGCCTATGTCGCGGTCAGCATGGTGACACCGCATTATACGGGCGAAGTCCGCATACTGATTGAGGGTCGCACGGCGGACCCTACCGTGCCGCTGTCGTCGCAAAATGTGCGCGAGGCCGACCAGCAAAAAATCGAGAGCGAGATACAGGTGCTGCTGTCACGCACCCTGGCAGACAGCGTCATTACTGCGCTGAAGCTGGAGACATGGGATGAGTTTTCCTCGTCGGGTGGCGGGTTGTTTGGGCTGGGTGCAAAAAAAGCTGCCAACCGTGCGGATGTTGTGGATGCCTATTTCGAGCGCCTGAATGTGTATCAGCTTGGCGAGTCCCGTGTGATCGCAGTCGATTTTTGGGCTGAGCATCCGCGCAGTGCCATGATTGTGGCGAACGCGATTGCTGATCTGTATGTCTCCGGCCAGCTTGATGCGCAGGTCGCTGTCACGCGGCGAGCCAGTTCGTGGCTTGACCAGCAAGTTGAGAAACTGCGCGGCGATGTGCAGGCGTCGGAAGCAGCCGTAGAGACTTTTCGCCGCCAGAACGGGCTGTTTGAAACCAACGGCAACCTGCTGAAAACAGAAGAACTGTCTGAGCTCAATACGCAGCTTATTCTGGCCAGCGCTGCCAAGGCGGAAGCTCGTGCGCGGCTTGATGGTGCGCGGGCGTTGCTCAATTCGCCTGCGGGTATTGAAACCTCGTCTGAGGTTCTGGACAGCAATCTGATCCAGCAATTGCGCGAGCAGGAGGTGGCGCTGCAACGTCAGATCACGGAACTTTCCGCTGACCTGCTGCCGCAGCACCCCGACATGATTTCGCGTCAGGCGGAGCTTGATGATCTGCGGCGTGCCATTGGTGCTGAGGTCGGAAAAATTGTTCGGCGGCTTGAAAACGAAGTGCGTGTGGCGGCGGCGCGCGAGACGGCGTTGCGCCGGTCTATCGCGGGCCTGAAAAAGGAAGTCAGCACGGAAAAACAACGCGAATCCGAATTGCAGTCGCTGGAGCGTGAAGCAAGTGCCAATCGCGGATTGCTTGAGTCGTTTCTGCTGCGGGCAAGCGAGGCCGGTGCGCGCGACGACCGTTCAATTCAGCGGCCGGAAGCGCGCGTCATTTCGCGTGCTGAAACGCCGGAAAGCGCATCGTTTCCTCAAAAAGCTCCCATTTTGATGCTGGCTTTCATGGCGTCTTTGACCATAAGCCTGCTTATTGTTCTGGGTACTGAGATGTTGGCGGCTGCACCGCTGGCAACGCCGGTTGCGTCGCGCCAGCCTTCGTTCAGGTCTCAGCCCTTTGTGGCGTCCCCGGCAAGTTACGACCAACAGGTGCCTGTTCAGCCAGCCTATGGCGGACAGCAGGGGGATGGGCAGACGGCATACCAACAGCCTGCACACGCCGCTTTTTATCCTGCCTATCGTTCTGCAGATGGCCTGGCAGATGGCCTCGCAGATGGGACGGGCTATGGCCCTGTCCATCGGTACGGTGAGCAGTATAAGCCCCCACGTGCCGCTTACCCCGCACAGCAGGCAGCACCACAGGCAGCACCACAGGCATTAGAGCACGCGTATTCCTATCAGCAGGTTCGGCGTCGGGTTCCGGTAACACAAATGGTGACGCGGCTTCCTGGCAGCCCGACCATGACGCAGCATGACCAGTGGCTGCTTGGGCAGGCGGCACAGGATATTCTGCGATTTGTCGCCTCGCGGCCTGTTCTGTCGGGCGCGCGGCGGTCAAGCCGCATTGTGCGGGTGGCCGGTGGCAATCGGGACGGGCGCGACCTGGCAGGCCTTGCGCGGCTGTTGTCACAGCAGGGCGTGAGCGTTGTGGTGATTGGCGGTGGCGCACGGCCCGACGCGGGCTTTACGGATGTGGTTGCACGGCATGCCGGTTTTGAACACGTGACGCGCCGTGATGCACATTCAACGGCACGGTTCATAAGCTGGGGCAGTATTCCCGTAAGTGATGATCCAACGACAATTCGCAGCGCGCTTGAGGCGGTTGCCCAAACCGCACAGCTTGTGCTCGTCGGCGATCCGGATGGTGCGGCCTACGGACTGAACAGGTCGTTCGATGCCGCCGCCGACACAGCGCTGGTGCTGATGCGGGGCAGCCAGCCTCTTGCAGACGGGCTGCCGCAAACGCAGGCCGCCGGTCTCATTCAGATCCAGTAATGTTATGACGTGACGGCTGCTCCGCGCAGCAGATGCCGTTTGACAAACTGGCGGGCTTTTTCATTGCGCCTGATCGGGTCCATCAACGCATTTACCGCGTCGTAGGCTGCCACTTTCGCCTTGTCGGCGGTCGGGCGTGTACCCGGACGCGGCTGTGCAAGGCCGATGCGGCGCAGGGTGTGGTTCACGGTTGCTACCTTGCGGCGCTGCCATGTTTCCATGTCATGGAATGTAATACCCATGGAGACGGATACCTCATTGCCGTTCTGCACATAATGCGGATCGTTGAAGGGCACGCACACAGCGTCTCCTGCTGTGAGTTCAAAGGTTTTGGCGAGCGGTGCGAAGGCTGCGCGATACTCGATATAGCGGCTCTTTGACGGAGATATTTCGATGTCCTGCGGGGTTGTGGTGGCGGTATGAGGCAGGATTGTCATGGTCTTATGGCCGCGCATCTGAAGCAGGAAGTTATGCTCGGAGTCCAGATGATAGGGTGTGACGCCGCCGGGCGACGTCACAAAGCCCAGTGCCACGCGGTGGCTGAAGGCTTTGGGTGACAGGCCGCTGAGGCGCGCCAGTTCATCCACGAGTTCATCGAGCAGGGCTGCGTAGGCGGGCACCAGTTCCATGCCCTTGAGCACCATCCATGAGCCGCAGGTTTCAATGTCGTGGACGGTTTGCGCCGGCGTCAGCCCGTTGCCGGGAATGGGCGCGCCTGCAACATCCACCGGCAGATTGGCGCGGTTGTAGTCCACCTTGTCGGCGGGCAGGTCGGTGGCGAGTGTCGCCATGGCTTCAAGGCTGAAAAGCGGGTCACCGGCCAGGTCGTGACGCAGCTTGAACGGTTCCATGCCTATGTGCATGTCGAGTGCGGCAGGGGCGGATGATGGCAGTGTGAAATGCTGTGTCATGAGTTTCTCCGGCGCAATGCTGTGGCTGCAAAAGCCAGCATTGCGCGGGCCTTTGTTTTGGCGGTAGCGAGGCAGGCTTCGAGCAGGCGTGTTGCACCCAGCAGCCAGGCAGGTGTCGCGGGTGATACGGCGATGTTGATGTCGTGCATGACGCGCCGTTCACGCCACAAATGATCAATCATCGGGTGGTCGGGGTTGGCGCAGCTATCTGCAAAGGCAAGGGATGGGTCGGCCAAGGTGCGGGCTGTCAGTTCCAGTTCCAGCAGCACGCCGGGGGAATAGCGCGCAAAGCCCTCGTCATAGGCAATCTTGAAGGAAAACAGGCCCGCGCCTGCGTCGGGTGCGGTGCCGTGCGCGGTACCTGTAAAATTGATGATGCTGGCAACGGCTGTGTTGTTGACCCGCAGGGTGAGTGTATTGAGGGTTTTGCGGGCGGCGGCGGCGCGGCAGGCATCGAGAAAAAACCGCTGCTCTGCGGGTTGCTGGGCAATGGCAGTGCCGTTGCGGCCTTTCCAGCCTGATTGCTCAAGCGCCAGAAACTCCAGCGCGGCACCTTCCACGGCTGCGGGGTCGGTTACTTCCACAGCTTCAAAGGTTACTGATCCTTCTTCGGCGAGGCGTCGGGTAATGCGGCCATATTCCTTGCGCTTCTTCCTGGAGATAGCAGCGGCGATGTAATCGTCGGCGGATGTGGTGCTTTGAAGAATGGCGCGTTCAAAACGGCGTGTTTCTGCCTGCGCGTGGTTCTTTGTGTTGAGAATGGTAGCCAGGGCCGCTGCGAAGGCACCATCTGCGGCGCTGTGCGCAAAGCGCATGACGGTAATGTGGCGGGCGCGCAGGGCGGCGATGATGCCCCGCAGCGCGTCCTGTTCGTGGCCTTTGCGCAGCAATGGCGTAGCGAGGAAGCAGTGGATGTGCTTCCAGCTTTGGGCGCTGCGCACCGGCAGGCCAAGATACGTGTTGGTGATTTTGACGGGCACCAGACCGATCAGGCGGTTGCTGTGGGGCGAGGCATGTATGGCGATCACATGCACTTTTGACCCACCGGGCAGATGCGTCATTGCGGGCAGCAGCATGTGAGGTTCGTAGAACGGGTTTGGTTCGCTGGCATTGTCTGCAAGGTCGCGCCAGTCAGCGATAATGGTCTGGCAGGCGTCAGCGCCGGTGAGCCATGATGTCTGGGCGGCGTAACCAGGTTCATTGGTTGCTGGCCATGCCGCGTCACGCAGTGTGGCGGGCAGGTCAAATGAGTGTGCTCGCGGGGTCATGCAGGCGTCCTGTCGTGGACCTGTGCCATTGCGGCACGCAGGGTCCGTGGGGGTACGTTCACCGAGCAAGGCTGATGCCAGGGTGGTGGCGGTGCAGCGAGCGTGCGCGAGATTAACGCGACGGGCGCAGCAGGAACGCGCTCAGGCCAAGGTGGCGGCGCACGGCGAATGCCAGCGCCGCGAGATTGGCCGTCATGGCGATAACGGTTGCAATGGCGGCTCCCAGCGTACCGAACTGGGGGATCAGCATGGCGTTGAGCGCCACATTGCCCAGCGCTGACAGGCAGATGATGCGTGTGGCGACCATCTGTTTGCCGGTCATCGACAAAAGATATTCCAGCGGTCCCACGGTGCAGCGCGCGATGTAGCCGATTGCCAGAATGGCCAGCACCAGATAGCCGGTTTCAAAACCCGCGCCGAACAGCGCAAGAATGTAGGGACCGACGGCGATGAGGGCGAGAGCGGCCAGAAATGTGGGCCAGAAACTCATGCGGTTGAGACCATCAAGGAAAGCCTGGAGGTCTTCGCGAGTGCCTGATGCGTTGATTTCGGCAAACTTGGGCACCGCGCGTGCGGCGGTGGCGAAATAGACAAAGCCGATGAGGCTTGCGGTGCGGGCGGCGGCAAAATAAATGGCCACGGCAGCCGGGTCCTCGATCTTGCCGAGCATCAGCACGTCTGTTGAGGCCATCAGCAGATAAGCGCCTTCAAACATCAGCATGGGAGCGGATATCTTGAGCCAGTAGCCGGCGTGATAGCGCGGTCGGGCATCGGGGACGGTGCGGGAGATGCCGCGAAACAGCAATACCGCCTGCACGCTCATGGCGATGACGCAGGCCGCAGTCATTGCCAGCAGCGCCGTCACTGCATCAGGTGCGAGGCCAATGAGCACCAGCGTGCCGATGCCGCACAGCAGCAGCAACGGGCGCACCACATAAGGCATGAGGTAGGCCAGCGTCACCCAGCCAAAGGCGCGCGAGGTGCCTTCCTGCATATCCATCATGGCATACAGCGGCATGGCGGCGAGGGCGACGACAAACGGCAGTATGTAGAATGCGTCTATTGACGGCGCGATGACATAGAGCACCGCTGCGCACAGGGCTGACGCACCAAGAGCTGCAGCGAGCACCATGAGGTGCGTGCGGATCAATAGCCCGCGCAACCGGCCCCAGCGTGAACGGGCGATATATTCGGGGACAAAGCGCAGGATGGATGTGTTGAGACCCAGCGGCGCCATGGTGCCGAGCAAAATTACCCAGGTCCATACATAGGCATAAATGCCAAACTCGAAGGCTCCCATCCAGCGCGCCAACAAGACCATGGAGGCAAAGGTGATGCCGGCTCCGGCAATGCGGATGAGCATGACGGAGGCGGCTCCGCGCAGCACGGCGGCCAGGTCACTGGCGCTTTCCAACTGGCTTTCCATACGGCGGGCAAGGGGGGTGGGCAGGCACCCCAGCAGGATTGTCAGCAGCCGCTTAATTGCTGACCCGGTGCGGGGCGCAGAGCCATGCCGTTTGGTTTCAAGTGTAGGTTCCGCCGTGCTCATTTTGGCACGATGGTCTTGAGCGTGCGGCGGGTGGCCAGTGCAAACGTGAACAGCCCAGGGGATGATTTGATGGCGCGTTTAGCCATGTCTTTGGCCCGCAGGATCGCGGTTGCCAGATAGCCTGCAATGGAGAGCGGCAAGCGAATGTCCACAAGATCCTGACGCATGTCGCACCAGTCTTTTTTGTATCCTTCGTCGCCAACGGTCAGGTCAAAAATGCTGATATCGTTATCGAAGCACCATTTGAGCAACTCATGAAGGTGCACGATACCGGGAGACTGACGAGCCACGTCACCGTCTGCGATTGTGCCGATCATGGCATAAAAGCGGTTGCCACGGGTGTAGCCCAGATTGCCGGCAATGACTTCGCCGTTCAGCGTCATGGCTGAAATGTGCAGAGCGGCTGCGGCTGACGGATCATCAATCAGGCTTTGCAGGAAGGCCTGCACGTCATCCGCCGCGAAAGGGTTTGTTATGCCGCGCGCTTCAAGCCACGCTGCCTTTTGGCTGAGAAGGCTTGTCAGCATGTCGTGGCGTTGCTGTGGCGTTTGGGCAATTTCGAACTTCAGGTCGCCCATGGCCTCAATCCGCTGGCGGCGTTGGCGATCCTTGCGGCGGGTCGATTTGCTGCGTTTGTCGGCGTACAGCTCGTCAAAGGTTCCATGCAGGGATATAGCGTGGGCTGCTGACGGGTGGGGCAGGTGCTGCATATGTGTCAGCGGGTTTAGAGCGCTATCAAATGTATGCACGGTTTTGATGAGGGACAACGCATCGGCTGAGGAAACATGCCGGGCAATGCGCGTGAGAATGTGCTGCATATCTGCTGCGGTGCAGGTTGCGGCAAACTCTTTTGTCATCAGTGGCGCGTGATAGTCCGCCTCGTCGCGGGCCATCCAGGTGAGTGTCGAGACACCCAGAATGTTTTCCAGCGCCAGCGGCAGGATCATGACAGGGCTGCCGGTTTTGTCGTGTACGAACGCAATATGCGGACGGCTGGCGCGCGCCTCGCCCACGGTGCGCTGCCAGCACTCAAGCCAGCCATAGGTCTGGAAGATGGTTGCAACTGCATCCTGCTCGAAAAGCCGCCATGCGGCAGCGCAGCTTTCAAGCGAAGTGTAGATGCTGACGGTGTAAGTGGCCGTTTCTTTGGCGGATGCTGATGCTGCGGTAGTCCGCAGGCCAACACCCAGCGCGGTTGCTAGTGACGAATTGACCAGACCGAGTGAGACTGCACCCATTGTCAGTTACGCCTTGCTGTCGGCAATGGGGGCGTAACCAAGGGCGCGGGACGGGTCCACCTCGAAGGTTGTTTCGTACACGCGCTCGTTTGGTTTCAGCACGCCCGACATACGCACGGCGGCGGCAATGGCGCATTTGCCCCAGGCGACAGGGCCAGTGGCCTTGATGCTGGTGGCGTTGATACCGGCGAGCCGGCGCATGGCGCCGTTCGCATACACGACGCCGTACAACATGCGGGCGGCAGGCGTGAAATAGGAGGTGGTGATGGAGACGTTGAGGCCTTCAAGATTATCGACGCGGTGTGGTGTGTGCATTTTCCACGACAGTGCATCGCCCGGCTCCAGGTCAAACACCTGTGCCTGGGCATCAAACTCCTTGCGGTAGGGAATCTCTTCTTCGGTTTCGCGCAGCACGACCTTTTCGCGCTCGGTCATTGGCAGCAGTTCTTCCGTATCGGGATAAAGCCACAGGCGCTTGCGCCCACGAATATGCCAGAGCGCGATAACGGGAATGTCGCAATGATAAAGCACGCGCGCCTGCGGGCTTGAAATCAGCAGGCCGGTGTTGTGGCGCATGGCACGGAAGCGCGGGTTGCGGTCCTCGATTTCAGCGAAGGCGCGTTTTACCAGCGCGTGATAACGCGGTGCCACTGTTTCGAGATGCTGAAGATTGATCCACAGCTTGCCATTGCGCACGGCCTCAAGCACTTCGCTGCCAGTGCGCGCGCCTATGGTGCCGTGCCGCCACTCTTGTGAGCCGTCGGCGTGATCGATGCTGGTGTTGATCTCGAAATGTTCAGTGGGATAGCCGTCGATCAGCTCCGCCAATGTGTCGTCACTGAACAGGCCGCTTTGCTCAAAGCGGTGCCGTGCGTGGACGGTACCCAAAGAAAAGCGGTCTGCATCCGCCTGGGATATATCAATAATCCGGGACATGTCCGGTCTCCGTCGTGAACATCGGGCAGACTGGTGCCCAAGATGGTTGCGACGGTTGCACGCGGGGTGTTACCAACCCGTTTTCATACGCAGGTCATGGACCTTTTTTCGCAGCTTCTGCGCGGTGTTCCAGAGTGGCTCATGGTGTTTGATTTTACGCTTTGCGGTGCGAGTGTGTGCGTTGAACCAAGCCAGCAAGCGGCCCTTGATGGTTAAGCCATAGTGAACGTCAAACAGTCCCATGGCTGTGTCGCACCAGTCGTCTTTGTAAGTTTCGTCACCGGCAGTGAAATCAAAAACCTTAAGACCGCGATCCGCGCTCCATGAAATCAGTTCATTGAGGTGCAACTGTCCGGTGGACAGGTGCTGATGTTCGCCGGATGTCATGGTGGAGAGCACGTAGTAGTAACGATCTCCCCACACCAACCCCCAGTTGGCGGCAACGGGTGTGTCGCCCGCATCCAGCGTTGAAAGTTGGCAGATGTCCGGGTGTTGTTCGGCCAAGGTACGATAGAAGGCACGCACTTGGGGTGTTGCAAACATATCGGCGACACCCATTTGGTTCAGGCGCGCACGTTTCTGGTCTATGAGTGCTGAAATAGCCCTGCTGCGGGCGGATGGGGTTGTTGCGATTTTCAGGCTGACGGGGCCTTCAGCTTCTTCGAGACGACGCTGTTTCTGGCGGAGTTTCTTGCGCGATGATGTTCCACGGTGCTCTTTGTACAGACGATCAAAATCAGGCTTCAGCGTGAGCGCATGGGAGGCAACGGGAGCTGGCTGATTGGGGTAAACAAGCAGGGGGTGGGCGGTTGATCCAAACTGTTCAGGCATATCCAGAAGTCGCACTGCATCAATGCGCGGGGCAAGTTTAACGGCGCTGTCAAACATCCGCTGCATTGCGCCGGCTGTCAGGCCGGGCAGCAGGTCGCGGTCGATCAGGGGGCCTTTGTAGTCGGCGTGTTCATCTCCCAGCCATACAAGTGTTCTCATACCTGCGCGGCTGTGAATGCCAAACGGCAACAGGGCGCGCATGGTGCCGTCACGGCTGTGCGCGGCAACGATGAACGGCTCAATTTTGCGGGCGGTGCCAATATGGGTGTGCCAATTCGAGACCCAGGCCCATGTCTGGAACACATGTCCGACGGCCCGCAGCTCCAGTCCACGCCACTGCTGCGCCAGCGATGCAATGTCCGTTGTGGCGCTCAATACCAGCGAATTGGCGTCAACGGGCGGTGGAACCACAAGGAAATCGTCGTTTCTTACGGCTGGCTGGATGATGGCAGGCTGCATGACGTGACCCTTCGTCTGCGATGATTTGAGACATGCAGCGCAAGGATGATGCCAGCGCATCTGCGCGAGGCGCGTCAATCGGTTGGCAATAGGTAGGCGCTAGGCTGCGGGTATCAGCGACCTTTCGGGAAACAGTTTTCCATGCGGCGTATCGGCAGTGACGTCTTGAAGTTCGGCCTCGGCGCGTTGCGCACCACGCGGGCCCACAAGGTGCTGGGCTCTGGATGGCGCGGCATGGGTGCTGTGTTCATGCTGCACCGGGTGGTCGAGGCGATGCCTGATGCGGGCAACAGCAACCTGGATTTCGCGCCCAATCGCATTCTGGAAGTAACGCCTGCGTTTCTGGATGCGGTCATCACCCGGGTGCGGGCAATCGGCTACGAAATTGTAACGCTGGACGAGATGGCAAAGCGTCTGCGGCGCGGCGGACCGGGGCCGTTTGCAGTGTTCACCTTTGATGACGGCTATCTGGACAATGCCGAACTGGCACTACCGATATTTGAAAAACACGAGGCGCCGTTCGCGGTCTATGTGGCCTCTGATCTGCCGGACGGTAGTGCTGATCTGTGGTGGCTCACGCTGGAAGCCTCCATTGCAGCGCTCGACCATATTGAAATGGAGATTGGCGGCGAGGTGATTGCCCACAGCGCACAGACCAATGTTGAAAAACGTGGTGCCTGGGAAAGCGTCTATTGGCGGCTGCGCGACATCAGCGAGGATGACGCGCGCCACGCGATTGCAAAACTGGCAGGTCTTGCAGGTGTGGACGGACAGGCACTGGCGCGCGGCCTTGCCATGACCTGGGATCAGGTGCGGATGCTGCACGCTCACCCGCTGTGCACCATCGGCGCGCATACAGCGTCGCATTACGCATTGGCCAAACTTTCAAGGGAGCGTGCCCGCGAGGATATGATGGCGGGCACAGCGCGGCTTGAAGCAGAGCTTGGATCGCGGCCGGCGCATTTTGCGTATCCCTATGGGGATGAAGGGTCAGCGGGCGCGCGCGAGTTTGATCTGGCGACAGCGCAGCGGTTTGCGACCGCAGTGACCACCCGCAAGGGATTGTTGTTTCCAGACCACGGCAACCATTTGCGCGCCCTGCCGCGTCTGTCGCTCAACGGCGACTTTCAGGACGTGGATCTGGTCGAAGTACTGCTGGGCGGTGCGCCCTTTGCCCTGTGGAACAAGTTCCGCCGGGTAAACGTGGCCTAGGAAAACCCTGCGTTGCCCCGGATTTGATCCGGGGTCCACCCTGGTTGGCCGTGCAGTTGATTGTTTGCGAGTAGGCCCCGGATCAAGTGCGGGGTAACAGGGTGAGAGCAAAGGGCATTTCGCCGCATTCGGCTCGCCGCATTTGGGGATCAAAGGCGAACCTTCTATAGTCCGGCACAGATTCACATCCTCAGGACGGACACACCGCCATGACCGCGATTATCGCCATCTGCATTTTTCTGGTTGTTCTGCTTGCGCTCAACAAGATGACGTTTGGCCGCTTCGACTAGGCATCGTCTTCGTCTGGTATCTGCATCCAGGCGATGAGATAGCGTGCGGGAATGGCCCACAGAATGCCCGCGGTCAGGTAGTAGGCAATCTCGGCGCCCATATGCTCCGGCAGGCGATAGACAGCGATGGTCATCACCAGCAGCGCATAGAAAAACATGAACGCCAGCAGCACCACGAGGCCGATCAGTTTGCGGATGCGCATGGGGATGCCGAAAGTCATGAAGAGCAGGCTCCGATTTTGTGCAGATGCGGCATCGCGCCGCTTGTCCGGTTTTGCTGGCCGGTCCAGTTAAACACTACCAGACCCGACATTTAGGCCGTGACGCTTCGGAGCACCAGCCTTTGACCTCCACAGACAACACCCTGCGCGGCGATGCCGCATCCACACCCGACCAGCGGCCGATTGCCATTTGGCTGCTGGCGGTTGCAGCGCTCGTGACCATCATGGTGGTGGTCGGCGGGCTTACGCGGCTGACGGAATCCGGTCTGTCGATCACCGAATGGAAACCCGTGACCGGCGCTATTCCGCCGCTGAGTGCAGACGTGTGGCAGCAGGAGTTCGACAAGTATCGGCAGATCCCGCAATACCAACTCGTCAACAAGGGCATGAGCCTTGACGAGTTCAAGGTCATTTACTGGTGGGAGTGGGCGCACAGGTTTTTGGGCCGCCTCATCGGGCTGGCGTTCTTCGTGCCGTTTGTCTGGTTTCTGGCCACAGGCCGGTTGCGCGGAAGGCTGGCATGGACATGCGCCGGGCTGTTTGTGCTGGGCGGCCTGCAGGGCTTCATGGGCTGGTACATGGTGGCCAGCGGTCTCACCGAGCGGGTGAGTGTGTCGCAATATCGGCTGGCAGCGCATCTGGGGCTGGCGTTTATTATTTTTGCGGCGCTGCTGTGGGTGGCGCTTGGTATTTTGCGGCAGGCTGCCGGTGCGGGCGAACGGCGCTGGATATTGTGGACCGGCGGTCTTGCAGCGCTTGTCTATGTGCAAATCGTGCTGGGCGCGTTTGTGGCCGGGCTTGATGCGGGGATGATCTACAACACCTGGCCCCTGATGGACGGCGCGTTCATTCCCGATCGCGTGTATGGCGTGCCTCTGGCAGCTTTCGAGGACCACATGACGGTGCAGTTCAACCACCGCATGGTGGCGTATCTGATTGCCATTGCGACTGTTGTCTTTTGCTGGCGGGTTGTAGCGGGCGGTGCGCCGCGTGACCTGCGCAAGGCGGCCATGTGGTTTGCAACCGCCGTTGTGGCGCAGATCCTGTTCGGCATCTGGACACTGCTGGCAGTTGTGCCCATCTGGATGGGCGGCGTGCATCAGTTTGGCGCCGTGGTGGTGCTCGGTGCCGCCATCTACCTGCTGCATATCGCGGTGCATGGCGGCAACCGGGCGGCAGTGCCTGCCTGACCACGCTAGCCCTGCTAACCACCACACTCCCTCATTGCCTTTCCGCGACTTGATCGCGGAACCCAGGGCATGTTGCTCTGGGCCCCGTGGTCAAGCCACGGGGAGGCAAGGAGTAAAAAAGTCGCTTA